>DATMXV010000062.1:0-2884 GCA_035561335.1 Desulfitobacteriaceae bacterium | reverse complement strand
AGAGCAGAGGGTTCCTCCGGTCAACCCGATCATAATTCAGAGACGGAAAAAATATTTATATGAGAAATTGCTATATTTAGAATTAAGGAAAGTATCTGTCACAAAAGCCTCGGAATGCTTCTCTCCGAGGCTCTGGCAACAAATTAATAACATACATAATCATCTGTCTCTTTTACGATTACATACTTAATTCAAAATGCAGTACCCCAGGATTAAACCGGATCGTCTTCAGGTTCGAAGGTTAAGCTCACTTGGAATACAATAACCATTTTATCCGCTATAGTTCTGAAAACCCTCTCTTCAAAAGGGCCCCCACACAACGCTACCCGGTCAATAGCATCATTCATGTCATTTATTTGGCTATAAATTAATTGAGAAGTGGGCAGCCTGTTTAAAAATTTATTATCAAGAACGTTAAACTCGGAAAGATCAGCGGTCAAAAGTCTGTCTTTTCCCGCAAACCCGGAAGGAAGCGGCAGAGTCTTAAAATACTCGTATTCTTGTTGTTGGTCAAATTGAAGAGGCGGCACTATGAGGTTACTTCCGAGGTCAACTACACCTGAAATCGGGACATCAACGACAAAGTCTTTAATTTGACCTTCTACGGTTTTATCTGTCGAGCGGATCACTTTGGCATATTGAATATCTTTTCGAACAAAACCGCCAAGGAATAACTTCGCTGTGTCAGCCGGCTTGCCTGCGGCAATCGGAGGAATGGCATTAAAGAACCGGCACTGGGTTATTTTTAAATTCGATGTAACCTTTTTAATTTCCAAGGCCTGTTCCGGCAAGGTGATGAACGACTCTGCAGGAATTGTTACTGTTACAAATACTGTATTTCCGGTTTGCGTCACTGCCAGGGGTGTATACACAGGAAGGTTCGCAGCGGCAGAAAAAGAGGGATTTTGCTGGACAGGTGCAGCCTGCTGACAAGAAGACTGAGCCGTCCGGGTATCTGAACTTTGAGCCGGAACAGTTGGATACGGTTTTGTCAGCCGTACACAAGAAGAATAACGCTGATTATCCTTCTTTTCATTCTCATTGATTTTCATTATATATCATTCTTCTTTTCTTTTTAAATTTTGCTGCCTATCTTTATCCCTATTACAACCGGCATACACCCGATATATTTATCAAGGTTTATTGCGTACCCCGGAGATCCCTTCTCCGGGGACAGCAATAATTCCAGCTATTTTTCTTTATGCTCAAAACAGGCAATCTGCCGGTTACAGCAGCAGATGAATTAAATAGTGCATCAAGGATCAATCACAGTCGGAAATGTTATTCTAAACTGTGCTACAATAATCATTTTTTCCTGCACTTTTGTAAAAATACCTTCTTCGAAAGGTCCTCCCGGCAGTGCTTCGCGATTGAGGGCGTCATCCATTTCGTTAATTTGAGTATAAATGAGTTCAACACTTGGCAATACATTCAGGAACTTGTTACTTAAAACGTTGAATTCTGAAAGGTCCGGTGAAAGCAGTTTATCTTTAGCCGCATAACCAGCCGGGAGTGAACTACTTGTGAAGTATTCATATTCTTGTTCCTGATCAAAATTTTGAGCTGGTAACGTAAAAGCGGCGCCAAGGTCCACAACACCTGAAATCGGGATATCAATCACAAAGTCCTTGATGATGCCGGCAACCGACGTTGGCGTTTGAGTCCCTTTTGTTACTTCTGTATACTGAATATCTTTACGGACAAAGCCTCTTAGGAATAACTTGGCAGTATCCGCCGCTTTACCCTCAGCTATGGGCGGAATAGCATTAAAAAACCGGGATTGGACTATTTTTACTTTTTTTGCGATTCTTTTGATTTCCAGCGCAGGCGTAGGCAGTGTGATCACCGATTCTGCCGGAATCGATACTGTAACTAATATTACGCCTGGAGTTGGTTCGGTAATTGCTAAGAGAGTAATATTTCCCAAAGTTGCATCCTTAACAAAAGCCGGATTTGAATACATTGAGTTGGGACTGATCATAGAGTTTTTTCATCCTTTCTTAAATTATAATACACTTGTATTTTATGATATAATGACGTTCCTGCTCTCTTTACCCAATTGGTATATTGCAGGCATAGGATAAATATTTGGAAATACCAAGACTCTTTGGATTAATCCCTGATCAGCAGCTGCCTTTCTTTTATTTCCAATATCAGTGTATGTACTTCCCGGAGTTTTGTCCCAAAATATTTTAAAATCTATATAATTGTCCCGGTCTTTTTCCGATTCTAGATATTTTCATTTTATTTTCGTTTTACCCCCGCATCATCCCAAATAAAAAAAGCATTCTATAATCTGGTGTGATCCGGAAATCAATAAATTAAGCCCTTGCCAAAGACCTTGTTCTGGAGTTATTATATTAGAGTAAAGTGTATACTCTCTTTTATTTGGAAAAGCAACGGTGCTAGGGATAAGTTACACCAGTAACCAACCAAGGCGCCATTTTTTTTAACAAAATTAAACTGCTTCGACAGACCGGTCATTCAAAGCAATGGCGCTTTTAGAGATTTATTAGATTCTCTGAAAGCGCCGGTTATATTTAGAGAAAGTATTATGATTTGGAGAGGTGAGCCTAAATGAAAAAATTGAAGCTATAATACGCCCCGGTAAATTTGATGAAGTTAAGAATGCTTTGGGAAATTTCGGATTCAAAAAAAGAGCTCCCTCTCGCAGGAGGGAGTAAGGAGAAATTTTATCTATAAAGGCTGTATATGATAATAACACATTATTGTAAAGACCCTATTGACTAATCGTAAAAAGTTAGTAAATGTTTGTCTGATTTATGCAAGTTAAAGTTAAAGACCAAAATAAAAAAGACCCCTCGCAGGGAGGGGATGAAAGTTAGGGAATACGTGATAAAGAGAAGCGATACAACTATATTAT
>DATMXV010000061.1:0-4035 GCA_035561335.1 Desulfitobacteriaceae bacterium | reverse complement strand
TCTGCAGATTGCCGAAAAAGTCCAGGACATAATGATGACGCCCCTGTTCAGGATCTATACCAATCCTGATGTCATTGGGGTAGAGTTAGGCGGGGCCCTGAAAAATGTAATTGCCCTTTGCACCGGGATTGCTTATGGCCTCGGCCTGGGGGATAACAGCAAAGCGGCCCTCATGACCAGGGGTTTGGCGGAAATTACCCGCCTGGGTGTTGCCCTGGGCGGCAATCCCCTTACCTTCGCCGGTTTGTCCGGCCTAGGGGATCTGATCGTAACCTGTACAAGTGTCCATAGCCGTAATTGGCGGGCAGGGGCCGCCTTGGGCCAGGGGAAACCTTTGGACCAGGTATTAAAAGAGGTGGGCATGGTCGTAGAAGGGGTGCGGACAACCAGGGTTGTTTATGAATTAGCACGTTCCAAAGGTATCCCCATGCCTATCAGCGAGAAGGCTTTTGAAGTTTTGTTTGAACAGAAAAATCCCCAGCTTGCTGTCAGGGAATTAATGATCCGCGGTAAGCGGCATGAATTGGAAGAGGTTGCTCAAATTGCCCTGGCCAGGTAAACACCTCCGGGAGATCCAAGTACACGTTCACCAGGAGTTATGCTGATTAATCAGAAGTATCAGCATAGCTCCTTCTTTATTTCTGTCAATTTAATTTCTTCAAAAAAATGTAGGAATATTTTGCTGTCAGAGAGAGTATTAATTTTTGAGCCGGAGAGTTTGATTTTGGACCAGCCTGATTGCAGTTAAGGTTTGCCATAAGCAATGTGGAAGACGTTTTAAAAACCTAGTTTTCTTTAAAAAAAGGGGGGTTATTTGGCATAATCCTCCAAGATGCTAAATATAATTATACTGCGTATAGTGCTAGTCCAGTGGATATTAATTATTTCTTGGCTGCTGGGAGGTGGAAGGGAGATAAGGTGGGGACCCTTCCCCAATTTTGGGACAGCACTCAAAAGGGAGGGAATGATTTTTTATGGAAAAGGTAGACATTTTCAGTGATATTGCCGAGCGTACAGGCGGCGATATCTATCTAGGCGTAGTTGGTCCGGTACGCACAGGGAAATCCACCTTTATCAAACGCTTCATGGATCTCCTGGTCTTGCCTAACATTCAGGATGTATTTGAACGCGAGCGTGCTAAAGATGAGCTTCCGCAAAGCGGCGCCGGCAAAACAATCATGACGACAGAACCAAAGTTTATTCCATCCGAGGCGGTAGAAATTGTTATCCGGGATACCATTCATATGAATGTGCGCATGGTAGATTGTGTAGGCTATGCTGTTGAGGGAGCTATCGGCTACTCTATGGAGTATGGGGATGAGCCCCGGATGATTAATACTCCCTGGAGTGAGGCGGCGATACCCTTCCAGGAGGCTGCCGAGATCGGCACACGCAAAGTAATTACAGACCATTCCACAATCGGGATAGTTGTAACTACTGACGGTTCAATAGGTGAGATTTCCCGGGAAGCTTATCTTGATGCTGAGGAAAGAGTGATTTCCGAATTAAAGCAACTGGGAAAACCGTTTATTGTTATTCTTAACTCCACGCGCCCCTATGCCGAGCATACAATGGAACTATCTCGTTCCCTGGAGGAAACATATAATATTCCGGTGTTGCCGGTAGATTGCATGGAAATGAGCACGGAAGATATTATGCAAATCCTGGAGGAAGTTTTATATGAGTTCCCGGTTGCTGAAGTAAATATTGAATTGCCCAAGTGGGTTGAGGAATTGGATTCCACCCATTCTGTAAGGGTAAGTTTTGAGGAAGCTGTGCGGAATTCTATTGAAGGCGTCCAGAGGATACGTGATATTGACCGGGCTTTGGACGGTCTTGCGGAATGTCCCCATGCCCAGGATGTTGTCTTGAAAGAAATGAATTTGGGTACAGGGATTGCGAATATTGAAATAACCGCTGTACCGGATCTCTTCCCGAAAGTTATGGAAGAGCTGACAGGTATGGTTATTGAAGGAGAACATACCTTGCTGCGTCTTGTCCTGGATTACAGCAAGGCCAAGAAGGAATGGGAAAAAATTTCACCGGCTATAAATGAAGTCCAGAATAATGGTTATGGCGTTGTTACACCTTTGATGGAAGAAATGCTGCTTGATGAGCCTGAGCTAGTCAAACAGGGCGGGCATTATGGAATTAAACTGAAAGCAAGCGCACCTTCGCTGCATATTATCAGGGCTGATGTAACCACAGAGATTACTCCTCTGATTGGGACAGAGAAACAGGCTGAAGAACTTGTCCGTTATATCCTGGATGAGTTTGAAACCGACCCCAAAAAGGTATGGGATTCAAATATTTTCGGCAAATCCCTGCATGACCTGGTACGGGAAGGAATCCAGAATAAACTCTACCGGATGCCGGAAAATGCCCAGCAAAAACTGCAGGATACAATCCAGCGGATAGTAAACGACGGAAATGGCGGACTAATCTGTATTATCATTTAGTTTCAGGAGAAAACAGTTTTTACTGGTCGGGAACTGCCTCTGTCCGGCAGCAAATAAAAGATTTAAAAAAATTTACTGCCTGGTTCCGTATTTCAATTGGAGCCAGGCAGTTCTCTTTTATTCAGGGAACGATCATCAACGGACAAGGTGTTTCATGGAGGACGTGAGTAGCCACACTCCCAAGGATTGCCCGTTTAACTATTCCCAGCCCTCTGTAGCCCATGACGATGAAATCAACAGCACTCTCCTTTGCTTCCTCGCAAATTTCCTGACCCGGGTCTCCTATCCGGACAACAGTACGGACTGGAACGGAACATTTATTCGTAATCTCAAGGGTATGGTCCAAAGCCTCTTTACTTAATTGTTCCTGATAGGAATGGATTTGTTCTTCACTGAAAAAATGCTTTACATTTGGTGTATTATAATTTGGCTGAACATTCATAAGAATAATCTCTGCATCCTTTTTATCAGCAGCAAGGGAGATTGCACAGCGAACAGCCTTATCGGAACCTGCAGATCCGTCAACCGGTACCAATATTTTTCTCATTCAAACACCCCTTTATATTAAAGTTTACTCATCCTCATTTTAAAATTGGATTCAACCAAAAACAAGCTTGTTTCACCCGGTTTCTCATTTAAAGCCGGCAAGTTTGCAGAAAGGGTTTATATTATTATTTCAGTTTAATTCAAAACCATCCGGATTTTTAGCATTCTCGGTCGCCAGGACTTTTTTGGCACGTATTTTGCCGAGTCCCAGTACCAGAATAACCAGGACAACAGGAATAAGATGCCCGGCATAGGGTATGCTGTGCAGATATCCGGATGCCAGTTTATCTTCCACGACCATTTCGCCGGCGGTCCAGGCCAGGACTCCTGCTCCCACATAACTCAGCCATGCATATTTATCCATAAGTTTAGTCAACAACGTACTTCCTGCCAATACGATCGGGATACTGATCGCAATTCCAAACACCAGCAAGAGAAAATTACCTCCCGCAGTATAATTGCTTGTCCCTGTTTTTTCTTCCGTATGTTCATTTTTGGGAGTCAAAAGATTACTTTTTTTTCTGTACTCATCTTTAAGCCCGCTGCTTGCCAGGGCAATCAGTAGTTCGTAATTTCTGAATCCGGACCAATAAATCGTATCTAAGAGCGGTTAAAAATCAATAATTACCTCCTGGTAAAATTAAAAAACAGAGACCTTGTTTTGAACAAAGTCTCTGTCTGGTATAATAAAAAGACCTTATTCCAATGAAAATCAGAACAAAGGTCTTGCCAGACAAAAGTATTGCCCTAACAAGCCAGGCGCATCAACGCTGATTGTTGACTTGTTAGCATTCAGAAGCTACCCCCCTTTATTACAAAATGAATTATACTGGAAGATCGCAGGAGTATCAATTCAGATCAAAATTTTTTTATTCAGATTTAATTTGGCTTTGGAATATATTTTATTTTATTGAAAGCATTCTGTCCCCGTGTTAACATAAGACCAGATTGTAGACAGGATTGTTTAATTTTGACAAGAAAATTTATCGATATACTATAAAAAAATTTTATATAAAGAAAAGGAGAACCA
>DATMXV010000060.1:0-6577 GCA_035561335.1 Desulfitobacteriaceae bacterium | reverse complement strand
TGCAGGCTCCCCAAAAAGTTATTGACGACTACCGGTCTTTGTAGTATAAATAAATTAAACCCGACTGAACGGTCAGTTTTAGAGTAGTTAAGTTTTTCACATTATACGCAGATATTAAGAAAAAGAAGAGGGGAGAAACATGAAAAAGCTATTAGTAACTGCAATTGTATCTGCTCTGCTTATGTTGCCGACGAATGTACTGGCAGTAACAAACGTATCCTCACTTTCCTTTGATAAGCTTGAGGACGAGATTGATGAATATAATCCTGCGGTAAAAATATATGATCGACAACTTGAAATCGTGGAAGAAACCTTCGATATCCAAAAAGACGCCATGGAAGATCAAATTTCTGCAGCTCAAGCAGAACTTGCCGCCCAGATTGCTCAGTATGACGCTCAAATTACGGACTACACAGGGTTTATCGAGAATTACACAAATCTCCAAACCGCTTCCGGTGATCCGAGTGTTGACGCTTTTTGTCAGGCCCAAATTGATCTCTACACTGGGGCGAAAAATGCAGCAGTGGCTGCCAAGGCCTTGCTCCAGGCCGGGGCCGATGACGAAGCCGACTGGGAAGATGATCTTGACGACGATTTAAAATTAGCCAAACAGACGGCACGCTACAGTGCTAACCTTGGCCGTGATACTCAGGTTTATCTGGCCCAAAAGAATTACCTGGGCTATGCCGCCCTTTCCCCTAAACTGGAAGAAGCGAAAGCTCAACTGGACTTGTTAACTAAACAACAGGATATTATGAAACTGAAACTGAATCTGGGTTTGGCGACCCAGGCAAATGCTGATGAATTTGAGGTTAACATTGAAAATGCCAAAATCGGTGTAGCTACATTGGAAAGAACAATGAACGACCTTAAGGGGAGTTTGAACCTGGCTTTAGGACAGGATTACGACAATGATCTCACTCTTGCTCCTCTGCCGGAGCCTGATTGGGAAAAGATTCATAATCTTGACTATGGCCAGGATCTTAGGGATGCTAAGGATAATAGCTATAAGCTTAAGCTTTTAAATGTTGATTATGACAGTAAAGACAATGAATATGACAGGGCGGATACCTCGAGTGAGGAAGATAAGGCTGATTTGGAAAGGGATAATCTTAAAGTACAAATTAACGACATGGAGAGGAAGATTGAGTTTGCTTTTGACCAGGCATATAAAGATCTCCTGGCAAAAGAGGATGCTTATGAAGTTGCTTCAGGCAATTATCAGTTAAATACAACTAATTGGAACTTTACAAAAATTAAATATGATCTCGGAATGATATCCTCCCTGGACTATTCAGATGCCGAGAATAAGTATGAGGTTGTTCAACATCAGTATCAAAGTGCCCAACAGGACGTTTTAGAGGCCTATACGGACTACCAATGGGCTGTTGAAGGATTAATACCCTCCCTGAATTCATAATTACAGAGTTTGACCGGGGACTTACTTTAATACTAAATTATGCGCCGGAAACAGTATTTCTGGCGCTTTTTGATGACTGTTTCAATGCAGATTTGGGGGAGGTCAGGCAGTTTGCGAGTTGTAAATAGAATGGTACGGAATTTAATTGTAACAATATTTTTGGTTCTGGTATTCCTGTCCGGGGGTTGTGGCTCAACTGAAGAACAAGGGGAAGAAAAATATACTCCTGTTGAGGTTGTCCCGGCGGCTGTGCAAACGTTGGTGGAAACGACGGCTTTCAGCGGCAAAGTCTATTCTGATCGGGAAGTTTCCCTGGTTCCCAAGATACCGGGCAAAGTCACTGCCGTTAATGTTCAGGTAGGCGACCAGGTGCAAGCCGGGGAGGTACTGCTGACCTTAGACACTCAGGACCTGCAGAAAGCAGTGGACCAGGCAGCCTTGGGAGTCAGTATCGCGGAAGGTAATTACCAGCGGGCAAAAGAACAGCTTGATTTGGCCAAAACCAATCTGGAGCGGCAGCGCAAGTTATATGAAGCCGGGGCAATCTCCCAGTCCCAATTGGAGGATCTGGAGAATCTGGCCTCGGAGACTCCGCTTAAACTGGCTCAAACTCAGTGGGACCAGGCCAAGCTCAGCTTGCAGCAGGCCGAGGATGCGCTTAACAACGCTGTCCTGACAGCACCGGTTACCGGTTCGGTTTGTGCCGTAAATGTGAAATACGGGGAAATGGCCGGCAGTGTTCAGGCGGCAGTTACAATAACTGATCTTAGTTCTATCTATGTTTCGCTTAATGTACCGGAGAATATTGTTAACTCCCTTACAGCAGGTCAGGATGCCAAAGTAGTTATTGCCTCAGCCGGAAATGCCGAATTGAAGGGAAAAGTGGCTAGTATTGCCTCCTCTTCCGATGCCAAAACGCAATTGTATACAGTGAAGGTTTCCCTGGAAAATGAAAATGGGCTTGTCAAACCGGGGATGTTTGCCAAGGTGGAGTTGCCAACCCTAACCAAAGCGGATGTCTTGACCGTCAACAGTGAGTCGGTTGTCCTCAAAAACGGCAAAAATACTGTTTTTGTTGTTGAGGGGGATAAGGCTGTAGCCAAAGAGGTTGTCACCGGCCTTGACTCAGGGGATTACATAGAGATTACCCAGGGCCTGCAAGCCGGGGAAAAGGTGATCAGCAAAGGACAGACGCTGGTTGAACCGGAAGGCAAAGTCAAGATTGTGGGAGGGAACGCGTCTTGAAGTTAGCAGAGCTTTCGGTAAAACGCCCGGTAACTATTATCATGCTGATGTTGATTATTATTCTTCTGGGTACCGTATCCTTGACCCGCCTGCCGGTGGACCTTTTCCCGGAAATGGAGATTCCGGTAGCGGTAGTCATGACCGATTATAGTGGAGTTGGCCCCCAGGAAATAGAGAAGCTGATTACCAATCCGGTCGAAGGGGCAGTCTCCACTGTTGAAAACATTGATACGGTAACATCCACGACGACCCAGGGACGTTCCCTGGTAATTGTTCAATTTAAATACGGGACCGATATGAATTTCGCTACCCTGCAAATGCGGGAAAAAGTTGATCTGATCAAACGGACCTTCCCGGCCGAGGTAGGGGCGCCGATGATTATGAAAATTGACCTGACGATGATGCCGGTCCTTTATCTGACCGTCTCGGGGCAAGACGGAGACCTGGCCAAGTTGCAGACTCTGGCCGAGGACAAGATTAAACCGCAGTTGGAGAGAGTTAAGGGAGTAGCTTCCGTCTCCGTATCCGGAGGATATGATAACCGGATCGAAATCAAAACACATCAGGAACAGTTAACCGGATACGGACTCTCCCTTGATACCCTGGCCCAAATTATCGGGGCCGAAAACCTGAATTCTCCCGGAGGGGAGGTGCAAAAGGGAAGCCAGGACCTGACTATCCGGACTACGGGTGAGTTCCAGTCGCTTGATGAGATCAAAGAACTGCTGATCCCGCTGCCTGCGGGGGGCCAGGTCAGGCTTGAAGATATTGCCGATGTTTCCTTAACTCATGAGGATTTGGGGTCGATTACCCGGATAAACGGCGAACAGAGTATTACTGTTACCATTCAGAAACAGTCCGGAACAAATACAGTTAAGGTTTGTAGTGATCTCAAGGAGGCTATTCAGGAGCTGGAAAAAGATTATCCCCAATTAACCTTTGATCCGGTGCTGGACCAGTCTACCTATATTAATCAATCGATAAGTACTGTAGCCAAAGAAGCCCTGCTGGGGGGAATTCTGGCCATTATTGTGGTGTTCATTTTCTTTCATAATCTGCGCACTACGTTTATTACCGCCACCGCCATTCCGATTGCCCTGATGGCGACCTTTGCCGTTCTCTATTTTATTGGGATTACCATCAATATGATGACATTGGGCGGCTTGTCTTTGGCGATGGGGCGTCTTATCGATGATAATATTGTCGCCCTGGAAAATGTCTACCGGCACCGGAAACTGGGTTATTCCAAGTGGGAGGCAGCGGTAAAAGGTGTTTCCGAGATAGGCATGGCCATTGTTGCTTCCACTTTAACTACGGTCTGTGTTTTTCTGCCGATTGTGTTCGTTCAGGGGATTACGGCAACCCTTTTCCGGCAATTGGCCTTAACTGTCAGCATATCCCTGGCAGCATCACTTTTGGTTTCCCTGACTTTGGTACCTACGCTTTCCTCCAAGTTTTTGCGGGCTGAAGACATTCCCACAGGCCGGAAAGGGCTTTTTGGTGTTATAGACCGTTTCAGCCGCCTGTTTGACCGCTTATTTGGGCGGGTAGAATCAGCTTACCGCCGTTTTTTGCATTATGCCCTGTACCACCGCAAAATCGTGATTGGCCTGTCGGTTCTAGTATTTGTTCTTTCCGGTTTGTCCATCCTGACATTGGGAGCTGAATTTATGCCGGCTTCGGATGCGGGACAGATGACCGTGTCTGTCAAACTGCCGGATGGGGCGAAACTTGAGGAGACAGACAAGGTTGTTGATCAGATAGAGAAGAAACTGGAAGGAATTAAGGAGATCAAAACAGCTTTCGTCCTCATCGGTACTAACGGCGGCTTCAGCGTCGGCGGCGACACTGCCAATGTCAGCACAATTAATATCCAATTAACCGAGCTCAAATCCCGGAAACGGAGTGTCGGGCAGGTGGCGGATGAGATCCGGGGTTTGACCAGGGACCTTCCGGGCGCTGAAATCGATGTTGCCGTAACAGATAATATGTCAATGGGCTCTACGACTCCGGTTGATATTGCCGTCAAAGGGGAAGACCTCGAGCAACTGAAAAAAATTGGCAACGACTTCAAAGAAATTGTAACTACAGTTGAAGGAACCAGGGAAGTCAAGACCAGTCTGGGTGAAGGCGTGCCTGAAGTCCGGATTGAGGTCGAGCGCCAAAATGCGGCCCAGTTCGGTTTGACTGCCGGGCAGATTGCGCAGGCGGTTAAAGGAACAATTTCCGGGACTATAGCGACACGTTACCGCTATGAAGGCGAAGAGATTGACGTTGTCCTGCTGGGGGATGAAACGCTGAAGACGAGTATTGCCAACCTGGAGCAGACGCCGGTAGCCACACCGGCCGGCATCAGTGTACCCTTAAGCCAGGTCGCCCGGGTTAGTTTGGACCGGGGGCCGACTGCGATCAACAGGACCGGGCAGACTAGGGTAGTTAATATCACCAGTCAGATCATGAACAGGGACTTAAACAGTGTGACCAAAGATATTGAAAGCAAGCTCAAGGCCTATCAAATGCCCGAAGGGTACACCTATGAACTGGCCGGTCAAAATAAAGAACTGGTGGACTCCTTTAAGGATTTGGGTCTGGCCTTAATCCTGGCGATTATCCTGGTTTATATGATTTTAGCTTCCCAGTTCGAATCCCTGTTGCATCCGTTTACAATTATCCTGTCTCTGCCGATGGGTTTTTCCGGAGGGGTACTGGGTTTGTTTATTACCCGGAAGACGCTCTGTGTACCGGCTTTTATCGGGCTAATACTTTTAGTGGGGATTGTTGTCAGCAACGCTATCGTTTTGGTTGATTACATTAATAAGCGCAGGGAAAGAGGCGAGGAACGGGAGACTGCCATTGAGAATGCCGGATCAATCCGCTTGCGGCCGATTCTGATGACCGCCCTGGCGACGGTTCTGGGGCTCGTACCGCTGGCCCTTGGCCTGGGAGAAGGCTCCGAATCCATGGCGCCCATGGCTATTGTGGTTATCTTTGGGCTTTCACTGTCTACAGTATCAACCCTGCTTGTTGTACCGGTTATTTATACGATTTTCGAAGATATCCGGACGCGGCGGAAAGATAAAAAGGTAAAGATTATAACTGATAAGGGGTTGAAAGCATAAGATGACGCGCGAAGAAAAAAGAGTGCATATTATCCACTCGGCGATTAAAGTGTTATCCGGGCACGGCCTGGACGGGACCAAGATGGAGTTAGTCGCTAAAAAAGCCGGGATCGGTAAAGGGACGATTTATGAATACTTTGCAAGTAAGGAACAGCTTTTTCAAGAAATGATTATCTATTGTGTCGAATCCTACAGTCGGGGACTGAGGGAGAATATGGATAAGGGAAACGGTATTGAGAAAAAATTATTGAACTATACGTCTTATAGTATTGACTTTTTTAACAAAAACCTGGATATGCTGCTGATGGTTATACAGATGAATGTCTTTTCTCAGAAAATGCGGGAGCAAATAATTGAGCAGGGCCTGATAATTTCCCGGTACTGCGGGGATATGGTGGCAAAAGCCCGGGCTCAGGGGGAACTGCGTTCCGATCTGGATCCTGAACTGGCTTCCTTCTTAATTAACGGAACGATTGAGCAATATACCAAACAAAAAGTATACTGCCGGAAAGATTCACTGAATCAGCCGGAACAGCCGGATTATAGGGGATTGGTAGACCTGATGCTTCGAGGTTTGAGATAATGTGAGATTCAGGAAAAAGGGGTATCGCTGAACTACTTTTTGAGTAGCCGGCGGTACTCCTTTTTTGAAGTTTAGAAAATAAAATCGCAAACTCCACCCAGCAAAAAACAAGCCCGCCGAAAAGGCAGGCTTGTTTGTAATGTGATTTCAAGCTGATCTTAAGCTAATTTGCATTTCTTTTTAATCATCATCTGTCGTAGCATGTACTTT
>DATMXV010000059.1:0-15614 GCA_035561335.1 Desulfitobacteriaceae bacterium | reverse complement strand
GAATTTTCTAACTTAGCAGGAAATTTGCTCAGGATGGAGAATAGTTGTGGAGGGAAGTGGTGGAATGTGGTGGAATACTCTTTCTGAGCAGGTGAACGAAAATGTTTATGGGGGAATATCTCCATACAATTGATGGCAAGGGCCGGGTATTTATCCCGGCAAAATTCCGGGAAGCCCTGGGAGTACGTTTTATTGCTACTAAAGGGCTGGATCATTGTCTGTTCGTTTACCCAATGTCGGAGTGGACTGCCTTGGAGCAAAAATTGCGCGCCTTACCTTTTACCCAGCAAGATGTCCGGGCTTTTGTTCGTTTTTTCTTTTCCGGGGCGGCTGAATGTGAAATAGACAAACAGGGTAGAATTCTTTTGCCGGCTAATTTACGGGAGTATGCCCAGTTGGCGAAGGATGTTGTGCTCGTGGGAGTGTCTACCCGGGTCGAAATCTGGAGCCAGACCTTATGGTCGGATTACAGCAGCCAGGCTGAAGACCTTTATGTCAATGCTGCTGAGTCTTTGGTTAACCTGGGAATTTAGAAAGGAACGAAATGATTTTGAAATTTGAACATGTAACAGTTTTGCTTAAAGAGACAGTAAAACTGTTATTGACCGACCCTAATGGTGTATATGTAGATTGTACTCTTGGCGGGGCCGGACATAGCCGCTTACTGCTTAGCCATTTGACGGATCAAGGCAGATTAATCGGCTTAGACCAGGACGACCGGGCAATTAATCATGCCAGGGAAATATTTTCCGGAGACAGGCGGGCCACAATTATCAAAGAAAATTTTCGTTTCCTGGAAAAAACCTTGTCCGGATTGGGGTTGCTTCCTGTTCAGGGGATAATGTTTGATCTTGGGGTGTCTTCGCCTCAATTGGACGAGGTTGAGCGCGGATTCAGTTATATGCAAGATGCTTTGCTTGATATGAGAATGGATGTTGCCGGCGGTTTGACTGCTTATGATATTGTTAATACTTGGTCTGAAAAGGAACTGGCAAAGGTTATCCGGCAATATGGCGAAGAGAAATGGGCGCACCGGATTGCAAAATTTATTGTCAGGGAACGTACTGTAAAACCTCTTGAACGTACCGGACAGCTGGTTGAAGTGATTAAGGCAGCTATTCCCGCCTCAGCCCGGAGGGAAGGGCCTCATCCGGCTAAACGTACGTTTCAGGCCCTGAGGATTGCCGTCAATGATGAATTAAATATCCTGGATGAGGTCCTGGACCAGGCTTTAAGTTGTCTGGCCCCAGGCGGGAGGGTAGCTGTAATTACCTTTCATTCCCTGGAGGATAGAATTGTAAAGCAAAGAATGCAGTCCTGGTCGGGCAAGTGTACTTGTCCGAAGGGCTTACCGCTGTGCCTGTGCGGGGCCGAAAGCCGCGCCCGGATTATTACCCGTAAACCCATACGGCCCTCTGATCAGGAAGTAGAAAATAATCCGCGGTCCCGAAGCGCAAAATTACGGGTTGCCGAGAAAATATAGCGTTCTAAACTGCAGAGAGGAGGAATACCCTTGGTATTAGCACAGAAAAAAAATGAATGGCAGCAACCGAAACAGCCTAAAAGGAAGCCTGCGAAACGAATCAACAGGCATACACGGTTAAAAAGTGTTTTATTCCTGGTATTGATTGTTGCTGTAGCAGGTTGTATTGGAGCGGAAACACTTAACCTCACAGTGGTAAAGGCGGCTGAAATACGCCAATTGGAGAAAGATATTACGGCACTTGAAGCAAATAATGATCTTTTACAGCTTAAAATTGATCAATTACGCTCGATTGGTCATATTGAAAGTTCCGCCTTGGCAATGGGTATGGAAAAACCGCAGGGAACAGTGTATGTTTCGGGAAATATAAGTGTTGCTGATACAACTGCTGCCAAAGAAGAAATGGGTGTTCCGGCGTCCGGGCAAGAGGCAACTCCTGGAACGGATAAGAAAAATTCGCTGTTTGAACAGTTTTCGCAGATTATTGCCGATTTTTTTGCATAACTGTTGCTCAATCCTAAGGGAAGGCGCCTTAGATACGCAGGAACCCTGAAAATAGGGGGGAGGGGCTATTGAGTCCTTATGTTGTAATGCGTAAAAGGATTGCCTTTCTTTTTTTATGTGTTGGGTTTTTTCTTCTGGTTCTGGTTATTCGCTTGGCTTATGTCCAGCTGGGCCAGGGTGCGGGTTTAAGTAAAATAGCTAATGATAGTCATTTTCGCGGAGTGCCTGTCGCTCCGAAAAGAGGAAATATTGAAGACAGGCAGGGCAATGTCCTGGCAATGAGTGTCAGCAGTGAAACAATCTATGCTGTTCCGGCTGAGGTTAAACAATCCGGCCGGACAAAGGAAATTGCTGCTGATTTAGCTCAATTGCTGGGAAAAACAGCAGCAGAGATTGAAGAAAGGATTAGCAAGCGTTCCGCCCTGGAGTATGTTCAAAAAAGAGTTTCTCCGGAGATTGCCGCTCAGGTCAAGGCCCGAAAATATCCGGGAATTGGCATAACCGAAGATAGCCAAAGGTATTATCCGAACGGGTCGCTGGCTGCCCATCTTATAGGCTTTGCAGGCATAGATAATCAGGGACTGGAAGGGATCGAGTTAACCAGGAATAAGGAAATGAGTGGAATTCCCGGGAGTATTTTAAGAGAATTCGCTGCCAACGGCATTGAAATTCCTGAAGCGGAGCATCAGTATTTGGCTCCCCAACAGGGTAATACGGTAAGATTGACTATTGATAAAAATATTCAGGCTTTTGCGGAACGTGAACTTCAGAAGATTATGTCAGGTCAAGGGGCCAATATGGAAGGCCAGGTCCCGAAAAGCGCTTCAATCCTGGTTATGGACCCCAACACCGGAGAGATGCTGGCAATAGCGACACTCCCGACCTTCGACCCCAATAATTTTCAGGAATATGATGCCGGTGTCCGCAGGAATATCGCTGTCCAAAATGGCTATGAGCCTGGTTCGACTTTCAAAATTATTACTCTGGCCGCTGCTCTTGAAGAGAAGAAAATAAGTGTTAATGAGTATTTTTTTGATCCGGGCTTCTATAGCGTACTCGGTAAAGCTGTCCGTTGCTGGAAAGCCGGCGGGCATGGGAGCCAGACATTCAGGCAAGTTGCCGAAAACTCCTGTAACCCGGGATTTATTGAGATGGGGCAGCGCTTGGGAATGGATAAGTTTTATAAGTATTTGCATGATTTCGGTTTTGGTCAGAAAACAGGGATTGAAATGTCGGGGGAAGCACTGGGGATCTTAGCGAATAAAAAGAAGGCTACTGCTTTGGACCTGGCAACCATGTCTATCGGCCAAACCAATAATGTAACAGCTATTCAGCTACTCACGGCAGTATCAGCCGTGGCTAACGGGGGGACCTTGCTTAAACCTCAGCTTGTCAAGGAAATTATTGATCCGGATGGCAAGGTTATCAAACCTTTTAAAAAGGAAGAAGTCCGGAAGGTTATCAGTAAGAGCACATCCAAACTGGTTTCTGAGGTTCTGGAGAGTGTTGTAACCAACGGTACAGGCAGAAGGGCTTTTCTTCCCGGTTACCGGGTTGCCGGTAAAACCGGGACGGCCCAGAAAGTTGTCAATGGAGAATATGTTCAGGGAGATTATATTGCTTCCTTTGTCAGTTATGCACCGGCGGATTCCCCCCGTTTGGCAGTTTTGGTAGTTATTGACGGCGTTCCGTTTTACGGGGGTTCGGTGGCGGCTCCTCCTGTGCAAGCGGTTATGTTGGACTCTTTAAAATACCTGGGGGTCAAGCCGGATCCGGAGGCGCCGCTTGCTCCCGGCAAGCCGATGCCGGGTTTGGAATTCTCGCCTGTAAAGAAAGCCGCAGTGGTTCCTTCTGTCTTGGGGCTGCCTCTGGCTGAAGCTCAAAATCTGCTTTATAAGGCAGGATTCAAGGTGGAAACAGAAGGTCAGGGTGAAGTTGTCTTGGACCAGATTCCCTATGGAGACGCCAGGGTAGAGGCCGGTTCAACTGTTCTGTTATACCTGGGACAAGAGGCCGGTCAAGCGGCTGTTGCCAACTGGTGGCAAGAGGAAGATGAAGATATCGAGGCCATAGAGGCCTTGCAGGGCCGCAAGCCGCTTACAAATTGAGAAAAGGGTCTGCCTTTTGCAGGAAATGTTTATAATAATAAAGAACAGCAAAGATTTCGAAGGGAAATGATGAGGATGTTAAAGGTAAATAAAGCGCTGAAAAGCTTGCTGACCGGGATCAGCGTGCAGGCCTCATCCGGAGATTTGAATGTTTTGGTTCAAGGAATCGAAATCGATTCCCGTCAGGTTAAAGCAGGTGATATTTTCGCCTGTGTACCCGGCCTAAATGCTGACGGCCATGATTTTGCTGAGCCGGCAATTAAGGCCGGGGCAGCGGCGTTATTTGTAGAAAGGTTACTGCCTTATCCTGTACCTCAAATTAAAGTAGCCAGCGTCCGTAAGGAACTTGGGATACTGGCTGCGGAGCTCTATAACCGGCCAAGTGATCATCTGGAACTTGTTGGTGTTACCGGGACTAACGGTAAGACAACGATTATTCATCTTCTTGAAAAAATAGGGGTATCCGCCGGCAGGAAAGTAGGCTTAATCGGGACTTTAGGGGCAAGCATTGCCGGCAAGAAAATTCCGGGAAAGCGCACGACCCCGGAGGCTTGTGAGATTCAGAAGCTTTTGGCGGAAATGCTTGCAGAAAAGGTTAACCTGGTAGCAATGGAGGTTTCTTCGCATGCCTTAGACTACGGACGGGTTCAAGGCTGTGAATTTAATGCTGCGATCTTTAGCAATTTGACACAGGATCATCTGGATTATCATAAAACTATGAAGGAGTATCTTCAGGCAAAAGCCCGCTTGTTCAGCGAACTTAAGGGCAGCAAAGGGCCGAAAATGGCTATCCTGAACGCTGATGATCCGGCTTTTGAGGCTTTAAAGGCGGCCTCGGCGGCGCCTGTAATCAGCTATGGCAGACAAGGCAACTTGGATTATCAGGCCCAAGAAGTGGCGGTCAGGTCTGCGGGAGTCCATTATTATGCTTGCTTCAGAGGGAAACGGCAGGAGATTTATTCGCAGACTCCCGGGGTTTTTAATGTTTATAATACATTGGCTGCTTTTGCCTGGGCAGTGGAAAGAGGGTATGATCCTCAACTGGTTGCCGGAGTTATAGCGGAAATTCCAGGGATACCCGGCCGTTTTGAGGGTATTAAACTGGGGCAGCCATTCAATGTTATTGTTGATTATGCGCATACACCTGATGGTTTGGAAAACGTCTTACGTACGGCAAAAGAATTTACCGCAGGACGGCTGTTAACCGTTTTTGGCTGCGGAGGGGACCGGGATAAAGGCAAGCGGCCCCTGATGGGAGAGGTGGCCTCCAAATGGAGCGATTTTCTTGTAGTCACCTCCGATAATCCCCGTACTGAAGATCCTGACCAAATCATCCGGGAAATCCTGGCCGGCGTTACAGGGGTTGAACATTTAACCCTCAGGGACCGCCAAGAGGCAATTAAAACTGTTTGCAGCCTGGCTCAAGCAGGTGATACTGTTTTAATCGCCGGAAAGGGCCATGAGACTGAACAGATTATCGGGACTAAAGTTATTCCTTTTGATGACAGGGAAGCTACCCGTAAGGCGCTAAGGGGGTTGGGGTATGATAGCTTGGCAAACCCAAACAGTGGCCCGCATTCTCCAGGCTGAGTTAATAGGGGATCCCGATGTGGAAGTTAAAGGCTGTGTTTTGGATAGCCGCCTGGTCCAGGGCGGAGAAATATTTATGGCCTTTTCCGGGCAAAAAGCAGATGGGTCCAGTTTTATAAGCAGTGCCTGGGAACGCGGTGCTGTCCTGGCGATTGCGGAGGCGGCAAATATCAAGGAGCAGTCTGAAATCCTCAAGGTCCCAAAAGGCAAAGCCCTGATTTTTGTGGCTTCGGCAGCTGCGGCTTTACAGGAACTGGCCCGGGTCCGCCGCCGGGAATTAGGAGCCGGGGTTATAGGAGTAACCGGCAGCAACGGCAAGACTACTACCAAAGATATGCTTGCCGCTGTGCTTTCGCAGAAATACAAAGTCTACAAGAATATTGAAAACCAGAATAATGAATTGGGCCTGCCTCTCACCATTCTCAATGCCCCTGCCGGTACGGAAATGCTGGTCCTGGAGATGGGCATGCGGGGATTGAAGGAAATCCAGGCCTTGTGTAAAATTGCCCAACCTGATACAGGTGTAATTACCAATATCGGTATTTCCCATCTCGAACTTCTGGGGACCCAGGAAAACATCGCCCGGGCCAAATGGGAACTAATTGACAGTTTGCCTGCCGGCGGCAGGGCAATCCTTAATGCTGAGGATTTATACTCTTGTCAAAAGGCCCAAAGTCTTCAAATTCCGGTACTCTATTATGGTTTGGCGGGCAAATATCATCTTCCGGATGTTCAGGGAAAGAACCTGCGGCATTTTGGGACTCTCGGAACGGCTTTTACGGTCACATACGCCAGGCAAAGGGCAGAAGTTGAACTTCCCCTGCCCGGAGAGCATAATGTTCTGAATGCCTTGGCTGCTTTAACTGTTGGCATAGAATGGGGGGTACCTCTGAAGGTTGGGGCCGCCGGCCTGGCCGGGCTGGAAATATCCAAAATGCGCCTTGAGGTTCTGGAAGGGATTCAAAACAGTGTTTTAATCAGCGATGTCTACAATGCCAACCCTGTGTCAATGCTGGCATCTTTAAGAGTTCTCAAAGAACGGGCTGCCGGAAAACCCACCTTGGCTGTTCTGGGAGAGATGTACGAATTGGGTTCCAACTGTCAGGCCGGGCATCAGGAGGTGGGAGAAGCAGCAGCCGAACTGGGGATTTCCAGATTAATTACAGTCGGGAAAATGGCAGATGAGATTGCCAGAGGGGCTCAAAATGCCGGTTTTCCAGGCCAGGCCCTGGAAATCTGCGCTACTCTGGAGGAGGCTGGGCAGAAAGCAGTTAGGGTTTTGGCTGATTTAAAATCCGGTACCTGGGTTCTAATTAAAGGTTCAAGGGGAATGAAGATGGAAGAGATTGTAACAAGGCTGAGAAAAAAGGAAGGAAAAGACTGATGTCAGAGCGTTTGATCATCGCCGCCGGGGTATCATTATTTATTACTTTAATTCTGGGCCCGTTTTTAATTCCGGTTTTACGGATCCTTAAATTTGGCCAGAATATCCGGGAAGAGGGCCCGCAAAGACATTTGCAGAAGGCGGGTACCCCCACTATGGGGGGGATAATCTTTTTGGTGGGGATAATTGCCGGTTCCCTGGTGGCGGCCGAACGGCCAACCTCACTGGAGATGGTAACTTTGGTGGGAACTGCTTTAGGTTTTGCCCTGATTGGTTTTCTTGATGATTTTATCAAGGTTATTATGCATCGCAATCTGGGACTGAGGGCTTATCAGAAACTGCTGGGGCAGTTAAGCCTGGCAATCATCCTTTGTTTAGTTTCGGTTAAACTGCTGGGCCGCGGTACAGATATAGCTATTCCCTTTACTTCAATCCATTGGGATACCGGCTGGTTTTATTATCCGCTGACCGCCGTCCTGATTATTGGTATAACCAATGCCGTTAATCTGACAGATGGCTTGGATGGCCTGGCCGCCGGCTGCACATTCTTCAGTAGCTTAAGTTATATCTTAATAGCCCTGATAACAGTCGGGTTTGGCGGAGGAGTGGCAGTCCTGGCCCATGAGACAGATATGGCGATATTTGCTGCCGCCCTGGCCGGCGGCTGTCTGGGGTTTTTACGTTTTAATCTTCATCCGGCCCGGGTTTTTATGGGGGATACCGGTTCTTTGGGATTAGGCGGGGCTTTGGCCGTTTTGGCTGTCCTGACTAAAAGTGAAGCAGTCCTGCTGATTATCGGAGGTCTTTTTGTTCTGGAAGCCCTGTCGGTTGTGATTCAGGTAATATCCTTTCAGAAGACAGGCAAACGGGTTTTTCGGATGAGTCCGCTCCATCATCACTTTGAATTAGGCGGTTGGAATGAGTGGAAGGTAGTGCTGGTTTTTTGGACTGCGTCCCTGATTTTTGGCATCTTAGGAGTCATTGCTTTTATACCGACTTTGGGATAAGCAAATCAATGCATAATTCATAATGCACAATGCATAATGAAAAACCGAAGTGTGAAACTGGAGATCAAATTAAAGTCAGATTGTTATACCGCATTGCGGTATTACTATTAAATTAAAAACACTTTATTTTCAGGTAGGTAAAAGAAAAAAAGTTTATTTGAAAACGGAAGACAAAATGCCCAATTTAAGAATTTATTGATTATGCATTATGAATTGTGAATTATGCATTAAGTTTGGAGGCAGATTACGTGGAATGGCAGGGAAAACGGACCTTGGTTTTTGGAGCGGGCAGAAGCGGTCAGGCCGCAGTACGCAAGTTACAGCATTTAGGAGCCGAGGTATTTTTGCTGGATCAAAAAAACCTTTTGGAACTTTCCGGGATAGAGGAACTTGGCCTCGGTCCGGAACACCTTCTGCTGGGCGGAATACCGGAATGGCAGGAAGTCCGGCCTGAACTGCTGATCTTGTCACCGGGTGTATCTCCCCGGAACAGGATTGTTACTGAAGCATTGGCAGCCGGAATCCCTGTTTGGAGTGAGGTTGAACTGGCGATGCTGGATAGTGCGGCCACCTGTGTAGGGATCACCGGGACCAATGGTAAAACGACGACAACTACTTTAATCGGGGAACTGGCGCAAAGGACAGGACGCCCCTCAATAGTAGCCGGTAATATCGGGGTTGCGATGAGCGGCAGGGTAGAAGACCTGGGTAAAGACGGGATTATTGTTGCTGAACTATCCAGTTTCCAGTTGGAGTTTATTAATAAATTGCGGGTAAAAATCGGTATATTGTTAAATATAACGCCTGATCACCTTGACCGGCACGGGACCCTGGAAAATTATATTAACGCCAAAATGCGGATTTTTGAGAACCAGACAGCAGAAGATCTGGCTATCCTGAATTGGGATGATCCTTTGGTCCGGGGTTTAGGTTCCAGGATAAAAGGGCGGTTGCTTTATTTTAGTCCGACTGTTTTGTTGGAGAATGGTTTTGGGATCAGGGGAGAAGAGATTGTCTATTCCGAACAGGGGGGTGTTACTCCTATCCTGAACCGGCAGGAATTGCAAATCCGTGGCAGCCATAACCTGGAAAATGTTATGGCGGCGGCAGCGGCCGCCAAAGACCTCGGACTTACCTGGGCGGAGATTGCCCAGGGATTGCGGGAATTCAGGGGTGTGAAACACCGGCAGGAGAATATAGGGACATATGACGGTATTTTGTTTATTAACGATTCTAAAGGAACAAATACCGACGCCGCGGAAAAGGCAATCCTGGCCTTTGATGAGCCTATAGTTTTAATTGCCGGCGGCAGGAATAAAGGTTTGGATTTTCATGATTTTATGAAGCTTGTCAGCAAGCGGGTCAAAAGTTTAATCCTGCTGGGGGAGGCAGCCGCAGAAATGGAATCTGCTGCCAGGGAAAGCGGTGTTTGCCGGATCCTGAGGGTTTCCTCATTTGCCGACGGGGTGGAAAAGGCAATTGCTGAAGCTGTAAAAGGAGATGTGGTTTTACTGTCTCCGGCCTGTACCAGCTGGGATATGTTTAAGAGTTATGAGGAAAGAGGGGAATTGTTTAAGCAATTAGTGCGTACCCATTATAAGGAACCTATTTAAATAAAGGGGGACTTATAATGCGCAGCCGCCAACGACCGGATATGATCTTGCTGGGGTCTGTTTTAGCCTTGTTGACAATAGGGGCAGTTATGGTTTATAGTTCCAGTGCTGTAAAAGGATATTTACAGTTTAATGATCCTTTGCACTATTTTAAACTGGAACTCATGTGGGTAGGAATAAGCTTGGTGGCGATGATTTTCAGTATGAGGGTAGATCTTTATTTCCTGCGCAAGTGGGTTAAGCCGGCTTTGTATTGCGCTATTGTTTTATTGATAATGGTAAAAATACCCGGGATTGGGCGCCGGGTTAATGGCGCTGACCGTTGGATTGGCCTGGGGCCCTTATCTATTCAGCCTTCGGAAGTCATAAAACTGGCTATGATTTTTGTTATGGCGCATTTATTAGCCCTTGATCCTAATAAAATAAAGTTTTTTCGCAGGGGGTTATTGCCGATCCTGGGATTGCTGGGGCTGGTATCAGGACTAATCATGTTACAACCGGATTTAGGCACAGCTTTAGCTATGGCCGGAACAACCTTTTTTATGTTGATTGCTGCCGGGGCCAGGGTGGGCCATTTGTTGACCCTGGGAGGAGCAGGCTTAGGACTTGTTATTGCCGCAATTGCGGCAGCGCCCTATCGGATACGCAGGATCCTGGCCTTCCTTGATCCCTGGGCCGACCCTTCGGGGAAGGGTTTTCAGACAATCCAGGCTTTATTGGCTTTGGGACCGGGCGGCTTATTTGGTTTGGGTTTGGGCCAGAGCAAACAAAAGTTTTTATATTTACCGGAAAACCATACGGATTTTATTTTTGCGATGATTGGCGAAGAACTTGGTTTTGTAGGGGTAACTCTGGTAATTTTACTTTTTTTCTTGTTGGTTTGGCGTGGTTATAAAGTTGCCATGGGCGCAGCTGATGCTTTTACAGGGCTTTTAGCTGTAGGCTTAACTTCCATGATTGCTATCCAGGCTGTGATCAATATGGGAGTTGTAAGTGGAATCTTACCTGTTACGGGGATTACCCTGCCCTTTTTAAGTTATGGCGGTACCTCGCTGGTATTTACAATGTTGGGAGTGGGAGTGCTTTTGAATATTTCCAGACAAGCGAGATAGCGATTCAGAAGTCAGAAGTCAGAAGTCAGAAGTCAGAGGTCAGAGGTCAGAGGTCAGAGGTCCGGGGTCCGAAGTCCGAGGTTCGAAGTCCGAGGTCCGAAGTTCGAAGCTCACAATACGAGGTACGAAGCTCACAATACGAGGCTTGAAGCTCACGATACAAGGTCCGAGGCTCACGATACGAGGTTCGAGGCTCACGATACGAGGTTCGAGGCTCACGATATGAGGTTTGAAGCTCACGATATGAGGTTCGAGGCTCACAATACGAAGCTCGCGGTCCGGGGTTTGAAGGGTGAAAATCTGAAGACAGAGTCTACGGTATAAATAAAAACGATTTAGTGTATAGTCCAATGGAAGGTTTATGTGAAATGTGAGAAATTTGCGGTCAGAAGTAAGAAGCTGTGAGTCGAATCTGGTGCGATGCACTAATTCGATACGCGATCCGGGAATGTGATGTGCGAATTTTGGCTCTGGGCTTTCGAACTTCGAACATCGAATTTCGAACTTCGATCAGGGGGGTGCGTTATGCGTGTGATTGTAACCGGAGGGGGAACTGGCGGACATATCTATCCTGCCTTGGCTATAGCCCGGGGTTTGTTAGCTGAAGACCCAAATACCAGGATTCTATATGTAGGGACACATGAAGGAATGGAGGCCCGGATAGTTCCGGGCAGCGGCCTGGATTTTGCAGGTGTTTCCGGTAAAGGATTACCGCGTAAACTTGGGAGTGAGCTGTTTAGAGTAGCAGGTAAAAGTTTTCAGGCTTTATGGCAGACCAAAAAAATCCTGAAGGATTTCCATCCGGATCTTGTTATCGGGACAGGCGGCTATGTTTCCGGACCGGTAGTCCTGACAGCAGCCTTATTTGGATTTCCCACGTTATTGCATGAACAAAATGCTTTCCCAGGCATAACAAACAGAATTCTGGCCTTGTTTGTCCGGCGGGTTATGATAACCTTTCCGGAAAGTATCGAGTATTTTGGAATTAAAAAAAAGGTTGTGCACGTTGGTTTACCGGTGAGAGCCGAGATTGGACAAATTTCCAGGGCGGAAGGTTCAAGCCGGTTTGGGTTTAAGCCTGAAAAAAAGACAATTTTGGTAACCGGTGGCAGCAGGGGGGCCCTGACCCTGAACAAAGCAATGGTTACAGTTCTGAAAAATTTAAGGGCAAGGCCGGAAATTCAGCTGATCTGGGCTACGGGTAAGGAAACTTATCAGGAAACGATTAAGAAATTAAAAAATGAGAATATTATCTGGGAACGTCCCCGATGGAAAATCATTGAGTATTTGGAGGATATTCCCCAGGCTTTAGCTTGTGCGGATTTATGTATCGGCAGAGCAGGGGCCGCATCATTAGCAGAGATTGCGGTTGCCGGAAAAGCCAGTATTTTAATTCCTTATCCTTATGCCGCAGCTAATCATCAGGAACATAATGCCAGGTCTTTTGTCCGGGCTGGGGCAGCCAGGCTGATTTTGGATAAAGAATTGGATGGAGAGAAGCTCTGGAAGCTGCTTGACGAATTGCTGTCGGACTATGCTTTACTTGAAAAGATGAGTGCTGCCGCCAGGAACCTGGCTCAACCGGAAGCATTGGCAAAGATTGTGGGGTTATGTCTGGAAACGGGCTGGAAATAATGCACAATGCACAATGCATAATTCATAATACACAATGCACAATTAAGAATTCAGACGATATCCTTGCATAACTGCCGGTAGAATGTTTGAATTTTACGACGAAACAAATCTGAGGTTTGCTTTCACGGTAGAGCTGAAGCAACAAGAACGAGTGGCGCCGCCTTAGCGGCATGGGAGTTTTAATAGTTACAAATTATTTTTGATTATGCATTAAGCATTATGAATTATGAATTAATTCTTTCACCTCTTTTGATGGTTTGGCATAACATATGACATTAAAAGAGCGTGAAAGGAGTGAATGAAATGTGGCCGAGACGGAAGATTAGACTGGTTACTGCGGCTTCTTCAAAGGGGTTGACGGGTGTCAGGACGTTGCTGGAAACACTGGACAAGGAATATGACCTGTACAGTTGGCCGGAAGAGTTGACAAAAGAATCTCCAGATACCGAAGATATTTGCTGTTTGGAAGGTGTATTTTGGCCTGAAGTACCGGCAGCAGAATTGCAGTCTGTGGGTCCGCTTAAGGGTTACTTAAAAGAGCAAACTATTCAGGACTTTTTAGCCGGCCTATGGGAAGATGAGATCCTTATTCCCCTTGCAGAACCTGCAGTTTTGTGGAAGGGCCGGCCTTTGTTGTGGGAATTCTTACATAATGCAGGTTTCGAACCTTCACTTCTCTGGGATAATGGGGAACAGTGGCTGGGGGAAAGAGGCCGGGGACTGATCTGGATAATGCCTTTACCGTGGCTAAAATCAGTGGCCGGAGAAAGATTTTTGGGAAGGCCTCAGGTAATTCTCAGAGACCAGGCGGCCTGGAGAATTCGCGGACAGGAAGTGGACTTTTATGCCGATCAGGATTGCCGCAGGTTTTGGGGAACTTTACTGCGTTGGCCTGAGCAGGATTCGGAACAAGTTGTCTACGATACTCTTGTGTCAGCCCTGAATTTAGGAGTATCCTGGTTTGACATTAAACAGGCTGCAAATAAGTTTTGGAACCCTGAATCAGGAAAATCACCGAGGTGTAAAGATGATGATTCTGGACAATTTACCGGGACGCAAAGCGAAAAATTACCTTTTACGGGATTTGACCACTTGGAAAATAGGTGGGCCGGCTGAATATGTTTATTGGCCTCCCAATTGGCAGGACCTGATTGAGGCAGTTAAACTGGTTAAGTCAGCCGGAATTCCTGTCTGGATCATTGGCAGGGGCTCTAATCTCTTAATAGCAGATGAAGGGCTTCCCGGGTTGACTATCGTTACAACTGCTTTGCAAAAGATTACTTGGGGAGACTGCAAGGTCACGGTTGAAGCAGGCTACAGTCTGGCCCTTTTAGCGCAGGAAACAGCTGAACGCGGCTGGAGCGGTCTGGATTTTGCCCGGGGAATACCCGGAACTGTCGGCGGGGCAATAATAATGAACGCCGGCGCCTATGGCGGGGAAATTTCCCGGAAACTCTTAAAAGTTAAGGTATTGATGGACGGAGAGTTAAGGGAACTTAAAAATACGGACCTGAAATTTGCCTACAGGGAGTGTTCCCTGCGGGGTAAAGCCTTGGTTTTAGAAGCAGAATTTTATTTTGAACCAGGAGACAGGGAACAGATTCTTGCTTCCATGAAAAGTAACCTGGCGAAAAGAAGGGCTGCTCAGCCTTTGGATTTACCTAATGCCGGGAGTGTTTTTCGAAATCCTGCCCAAGATTCAGCCGGACGTTTAATTGAAGCTGCCGGCTGGAAAGGAAAAAGTAAGGGAGGGGCCCTTGTTTCGGAAAAACATGCTAATTTTATCGTTAATACCGGGCAGGCGACTGCAAATGATGTTTTAAGTTTGATTACTGATATAAGAAAAGATATACTGAGAAAATTCGGCGTAGATATACAACCCGAAGTAGAATACTTAAAATCGAGGGGGTAAATGTAATGGCTATGGACCGTTATGTCATTACTGGAGAACAGAGCCTGTCTGGTAATATCAGGGTAAGCGGCGCTAAAAATGCTTCTCTTCCTTTACTTGCAGCTTCGTTATTAACAGAAGGCACTTCAACTTTATTGGAAATTCCCCGATTAGCAGATATTACGTATATGATTGGAGTTTTAGAACATTTAGGCTGTCAGGTTAAGCGCCAGAATGAAGCTTTATTGATAAATGCCGGCTCACTGGACCGCTGGGAAGTTGATGAATCATTAATGAGGAAAATGCGGGCCTCAAACCTTATCTTAGGACCTATTTTAGCCCGGAACGGGCGGGTACGCATAGCAATGCCGGGCGGCTGTGCCATTGGTTCCCGGCCGATGGATCAACATATTAAAGGTTTAACAAACCTGGGTGTAAAGGTCTTGGAGAAGCATGGCTACATAGAGGCTTGGGCTGACGAATTGCACGGGGCGGATGTTCATCTGGACCTTCCCAGTGTCGGGGCCACAGAAAACATTATGATGGCCGCAGTCCTGGCCAAAGGGGTAACCGTGATTCATAATGCCGCCCGGGAGCCGGAGATCGTTGATCTGCAGAATTTTCTGACCAAGATGGGGGCCAAGGTCCGGGGAGCAGGAATGGATACCATTCGGATTGAAGGTGTGGATTTCCTGAAACCAGCGGAGCATACAGTAATACCGGACAGGGTCGAAGCCGGTACGCATTTGGTAGCAGCGGTCATGACCCAGGGAGATATCACAGTACACAATGTAATACCCGAACACCTGGAAATAACAATTGCCAAGCTGCGTTTAATTGGGGCTGAAGTATGGCAGGGTGATGATTTCGTACGTGTCCGTCAGCGTTCCAATATTAAGTCTGTTGATTGTAAGACTATGGCTTACCCTGGCTTCCCGACGGATATGCAGCCCCAATTCATGGCTATGTTAACGTCTGCGGAAGGTACCAGTATTATGACGGAAACGATATTTGAAAACCGCTTTCAGCATGTCGATGAATTACGGAGGATGGGCGCAGACATAACAGTAGAGGGCAGAACAGCAATTATCCGGGGAGTACCAACGTTGGAAGGCGCTTTTGTTGAAGCGACAGATTTGCGCGCAGGCGCTGCTTTGTTTTTAGCAGGTTTAGCGGCTGAAGAGGTAACAGTGCTGGAAAATGTAAATTATATTGATCGCGGATATGAGAATATAGAAGAAAAATATAAGCAAATTGGCGCAAAATTACGCAGGGTCAGTACAAGTA
>DATMXV010000058.1:0-4409 GCA_035561335.1 Desulfitobacteriaceae bacterium | reverse complement strand
ATATTAAATATTATGAGGTGAAAAGATGAGAAAAGTAAATTTCACAGAAACTGTCCTGCGGGACGGTAACCAATCATTGATTGCTACAAGAATGAAATTCGAACAGATGGCCCCTATCCTCGCAGAAATTGATAAAGTCGGTTACAACTCTATTGAAATGTGGGGCGGAGCAACTTACGACTCCTGCATCAGGTTCCTCAATGAAGATCCCTGGGAAAGACTAAGGAAAATCAAAAGTGTTGTTAAGAACACCAAATTACAAATGCTGCTCAGAGGCCAAAACGTACTCGGCTACAAACATTATCCGGATGAATTCGTCAGAAAATTTATCGACCATGCTGTTGAAACCGGGATTGACATTGTGCGTGTTTTTGATGCTCTTAATGACCTGCAAAATATCCGGGTTGCCATGGAAGAGGTTGTTAAACAAGGCGCCCACGCTCAAGGAACAATTGTTTACACAGTCAGTCCTATCCATGATATCAAAAATTATGAAAATCTGGCTAAACAAATTGAAGAAATGGGCGCCAGTTCCATTTGTATTAAAGATATGGCCGGCCTGCTCATGCCTTCAGTAGCTTATGAACTTGTTAAAAACTTAAAATCAACTGTCAAGATCCCCATTCAATTACACTGCCACTGCACCAACGGCATAGCTGAAATGGCTTATTGGGAAGCAATCAGAGCAGGCGTAGACGGCATCGACTGCGCGATCTCCAGTTTCTCCAGCGGTTCTTCCCAACCGCCCACCGAGGCTTTGAACTTTGCCTTATTAGAAGCCGGCTATGAAACCGGTCTCGACCCTGTAATATTAAAGACAGTTAATGATTACTTCAAACCGATCAAAGCGGAGATGATTACTTCCGGCTTGCTGGATACATCTGTTCTTACTCCGCAGCCTGAAGGTCTGGTTTATCAAATCCCCGGCGGCATGCTGACAAACCTGATCTCCCAGCTCAAAGCTCAAAACGCTATCGAAAAGCTCGATGCAGTTCTGAACGAAGTTCCCAGAGTCCGCAAAGACTTAGGCTATCCTCCGCTTGTAACTCCAACCAGCCAAATCGTTGGTACCCAAGCTGTTATGAACATCCTGGGTGGCGAACCCTATAAGATGATTATTAAAGAAGTAATCAATTACTTCCTGGGCGAATACGGGCATGTTCCCGGTCCCATCAATCCGGATATTGCCAAGAAAGCACTCAGAAAGAAAGTCCCCATTCCGGGCCGCTATGCCGATACACTTGAGCCTGTATTTGACAAAACCAAAGAACAACTTAAAGACATTACTTCAAATGATGAAGATGTATTAACCTATTTGATGTTCCCCCAAGTTGCCGAAGAATTCATTAAGAAGAAAAACGGAATAGCTTAAGCAGGAATATTTTAACAGGCAGTCCTGGCCCGGCGAATTATCGTCTGGTCAGGACTGCTTTATTTCAGCCATTTTTACCCAAGACCATTATTGAAGAAACCTCTTTGTTTTCCCTGAATATATATAACTTAGTCAAGTGATATTCAGGGAGGAAAAACAATGGCTGATAAACACCAAAAACGTATTTTGACTGTCTTAGGAATATCTCTGATTGTTATCCTGATTTTCTCAATATCATTAAATTTTTACAGCAAGGACCAGGGAGTAATTATTACAGGAATCAAGGCATTTAACATTGACATCAGTAACCTGACAAAGAAAGAAGCCATTGCTAAAATTCTTCCGGAAACTACGGCCCTGTTGAAACAGCCAATAACCCTCCAAATTGAAAATAAAATAGTCTTGCTCCCCTTAGACCAAACAGGATTAACCTTTGCTGTTGAGAAAACGATTGACCAAGCCTATCAACTCGGCAGAAACGGTAATATTTTCCAGAAGGCAATCACTAAGGCCAAAGCAAAATTTTTTGGGATAAATCTCCCCTTAATCCCAAATTGGGATGACGCCAAATTAAAGGATAATTTGAAAAAAAATCTTACACCTTATGAACAGGCTGCCATAGATGCTGCTTATCTGATTTCAGAGGATAACCAAATAACAATCCAGGCCGGGAAAAACGGCCGGGCGATAGACTTAGACAGGATAATCTCCCAAATAAAAGCTTTGGATATTTTAAAACCTGAGCCAATAATAATATCCTGCAAAGAGGTTTCTCCTGTAAACAGTACAGTTGAACTTGAAAAATATAAGATAACAGGATTATTGGTTAATTATTCTACAATTTTTGACCCTTACGAGGTTAACCGTACAGAAAATATCCGTTTAGCCGTTCAAAAACTAAACGGTAAATTGGTTAAACCCGGAGAAACCTTCTCCTTTAATGATACGGTTGGTCCCCGAAGCCCTGCTGACGGCTACAAAATAGCTCCCATTTTTGTTAAAGGACAAATAGTCAATGATTTTGGCGGAGGTATTTGCCAGGTTTCTTCAACTCTTTATAATGCTCTGCTTTTAGCCGATTTGCCAATTATTGAACGCAACAATCATGATCTGGCTGTCAAATATGTTCCCCGGGGGCTGGACGCAACTGTTTGTTATGGGATCCTGGATTTAAAATTTAAAAATGATACTGACGGTTATATTCTAATCAAATGCAAAATAGAACAAAATTCCCTGATTTTCAATTTATATGGGCAGGTTAAAGCTAACCGGGAGGTTATAATTTCTACCAGTTCGGATTACTCCCAAGTAATTGTGACCTGGAGAACAGTCAAGTTTGATGGAAATATCAGTAAAAAGGAGAAAATCAGTTCAAGTCATTATCTTAACTAACCCGGGCTCTCCCGATCATTTTCAGATGTGCATTCTCTTGAAATTTCTTGGCTGATAGTGATACTTTTTTAAACAGGATTGGGTATAATGGAAGATAGGGTATAAAGCAGCTACTGAGAAGGGAAGATGTTTCTTGACATTACATATCCATTTTGTTGGTATTAAAGGTTCCGGTATGTGCGCATTGGCTCAAATAAGTGCGGAAATCGAAAGGGTAACTATCACAGGTTCCGACATAGAAGAACGTTTCTTTACAGATATTATTCTGGAACGGGCTAATATTCCTGTTCTGCCTTTTTCTCCAAAAAATGTGGAAAAAGCTGATTTAGTTGTTGCCTCAGCAGCCTATACCGATCAACACCCGGAAATTGCCCGGGCTAAAGAGTTAAATATCCCCATACTTTCTTACCCCCAATATCTTGCCCGCTTAATGTTAAAAAAACGGGGTATAGCCGTAACCGGTACTCATGGCAAAACAACGACTACAGCAATGATTGGTTTGATTTTGATGCAGTCCGGACTTGATCCTACAATTATTGTCGGCAGCAATGTTCCCAGCCTCGGCGGCAATGCCCATACCGGCCGGGGAGAATTCTTTCTGGCTGAATCCTGTGAATACAGACGGCACTTCCTTAATTATTCTCCCCAGTATTTAATTATTACTAATATAGATTTTGACCATCCGGACTATTTCCGGGATCTTGAGGATGTAATCCTGGCTTTTCAGCAAATGGCCCAAAAAATTCCTCCCGGCGGACATATTTTTATTTGTGCCGACGATCCCAATTATCAGGCTATCAAGAGCCAGGTACCGCTTACTACCTTCGGACTATCCCCTGAGGCAGATGTCCGGGCAACAGATATTACGTTTAATGATGAAGTCAGTACTATGAAAATATATATTTCCGGTAAATATGCAGGAGATTTGGTCCTTAATGTTTACGGAAAACATAATATTTTAAATGCCTTGGCGGCAATTGCTTTCTGCCATAAAATTGGCATACCATTGCCTCAGATTCTTAAAAGTCTCAGCCTGTATACAGGTACGAAGCGCCGTTTTGAACACCTGGGAGTTAAGGACGGGGCCCTTATTGTTGACGATTATGCCCATCACCCGACTGAAATCCGTACTACGTTGGAAGGCGCCCGCCGCTCTTTTCCTAACCGGCGTATCAGGGCAATTTTTCAGCCTCATACTTTCAGCCGGACTGAAAAACTTCTTAAAGACTTTTCCTGTGCTTTCCAATCTGCGGACGAAGTGGTAATTGCCGATATCTTCGCCTCTGCCAGGGAAAATAATTCCAATACTGTCTCTGCTTTAACTTTGGCTGAAATGATCCAAAAACAAGGGATCCAAGCCAGTTATATTGGAACAATAGAAGATATCAAATCTTATGTAGAAAAAACTCTTGCTCCGCAGGATCTTGTACTTACCCTTGGCGCTGGAGATATTTACAAAGTAGGTCAGGAACTGGTTTGTTAGTAACTTTAGATCTTAATCCGGTCTGAACATAGGGCTGTGTAATCTTGGTTTTACACAGCCCTTGTTTTGTTTATACCAGCGTTTTTTAACTTCTTAAATTATTACCGGTTGAAAAGTTTAGTAAATGTTCCCCGGCAGTAAATCCGACTATAAATTTAGCAT
>DATMXV010000057.1:0-19585 GCA_035561335.1 Desulfitobacteriaceae bacterium | reverse complement strand
CACCTATGATTAATATTTGCTTCGCTCCCGCAAATGTCTCTCAATCTCGCGTTTAGCATCTTTTTCGGCCATATCCTGTCGTTTGTCATAATTCTTTTTACCACGGCAGACAGCTAATTCTATTTTTGCCAATCCATGTTTTAAATAAATTTTCAGGGGAATCAAAGTTAATCCCTGAAGCTGTATTTTTCCGATTAGTTTAACAATTTCCGAATGATGAAGCAAGAGTTTTCGTTTTCTTAAGGGATCATGGTTAAAGCGGTTTCCCTGTTCATAGGGGCTGATATGCATCTGATAAAGCCATACTTCCCCGTTTTCCACCCGGGCGTAACTGTCCTTGAGATTAACCCGGCTGTTGCGGACTGATTTTATTTCCGTTCCGGTCAGGATAATTCCGGCTTCAATTCGTTCCTCGATGAAATAATCATGGAATGCTTTCCGGTTTTCTGCTATCACCTTAATTCCCTCAGATGCCATCTTTAACCCCCCTTGCAAACCATATTTTAGTATAGCATAAGATAAACCCGGATGCTATGTGCCGGTCTTTTCAGACAAAATCAGAGAAAATATTTTGTCCACAGGGCAGTAAGAACACTTCACTGCTGAAGTGCCCTTACTTTTCTTGCCTTAGTTGCTTATTTTCAGATCATAACTTCTCTTTTGCTTATCTCAAAAAAGGAGCGATAAGCAGGGAAATCGTACCCATAACCTTAATCAAAGCATTAATCGAAGGACCGGCAGCATCTTTAAAGGGATCGCCTACCGTATCCCCAATTACTGATGCCGCATGGGCGGGAGTGCCTTTCCCGCCGTGGTTGTCATCCTCAATATATTTCTTGGCATTATCCCAGGCCCCGCCGGAATTAGCCATAAAAATTGCCAATAACAATCCTGAAACCGTACCGCCGGCCAGGTAGCCGCCCATAGCATTTTTGCCGAGACCGAAACCGACAACGAGCGGGGTCAGGACAGCGAGGAGGCCGGGAACAAGCATTTCCCGAAGAGCGGCCCTGGTTGAAATATCTACACATCTCCGATAATCCGGTTTCCCTGTACCCTTCATAATTCCGGGAATTTGATGGAACTGGCGGCGTACTTCCTCAATCATCTCATAAGCGGCATTCCCCACTGCCTCCATGCAAAATGCTGTGAACAGAAAAGGTACGGCAGCCCCAAGTAAAACGCCAATAATTGTCGTGGAAACCAGGATATTTATGGATTGCAAATGAGCCGTTTCAGCAAAGGCATTGAAAAGAGCCAAGGCAGTCAAGGCAGCCGAACCAATCGCAAATCCCTTGGCTACTGCAGCCGTAGTATTGCCAACTGAATCAAGTTTATCCGTAGTTTTCCGGACATGGGGCTCAAGTTTCGCCATCTGGGCAATTCCGCCGGCATTGTCAGCAACCGGACCGAAAGAATCAATAGCGACAATCATCCCGGCCGTAGACAACATACCCATAGCTGCGATAGCAATTCCAAAAATTCCTGCCGAAGCAAAGGAAACATAAATAGCGGCGCAAACTACAATAACCGGCAGGGCAGTACTCTTTAACCCTACAGACAAACCGGTAATAATATTGGTTGCGGGTCCGGTTTGCGAAGCTTCAGCAATAGATCTGGTTGGTCCGTAGCGGTGTGATGTATAGTACTCTGTAATGAAGCCAATAAACACATTGACAAGCAGACCGGCCACGATTGAAATATATACCCTGTTAGGAGTGATAACTAAATTATTAACAGTTAAGGAAGCCGGCAATACCCAATGAACAATCCCATAAGCGGCAATCGCAGTTATAATATTTGTTCCCCATAATCCCAGGTTCAAAGCATGCTGAGGGTTGGCGTCTTCGCCGACACGCACAAAAAAACTGGCAATCACCGAAGCAATCAAGCCTGCCGCTCCCAGCAATAATGGCAGTATAACCCCTGGTAAACCATTATTTATACTCTGGTAGGTAGTAAAACCTACCAGCATGGCGGCAATAGCTGAAGCAGCATAAGACTCGAACAAGTCGGCGCCCATGCCTGCCGTATCCCCAACGTTGTCGCCAACATTATCGGCAATTGTCGCCGGGTTGCGCGGATCGTCTTCCGGGATTCCCGCCTCAACCTTGCCCACTAAATCGGCGCCGACGTCCGCGGCTTTTGTATAAATCCCACCGCCAACACGGGCAAAGAGGGCAACTGCGCTCGCTCCAAAAGCAAATGATGTTATGACATCAATATTTTTAAAAATCAGGTAAAGTATCGTTACTCCCAGAAGTCCGAGACTGGCAACCGACAAACCCATAACCGCGCCGCCATGAAAAGCAACCCCCAAAGCTTTATTCAAGCTTGTTCTGGCAGCCTGGGTAGTACGTGAATTTGCCTGGGTAGTAATCGACATGCCTATGTATCCGGCCACTGCTGATAAAAATGCTCCGACTAAAAAGGATATGGCTGTCGGCCAATCTTTGCCCCACCATAAAACAACAAAAATAATCAGGACGATAGGCAGTAAAGTACGGTATTCCCGATTAAGAAAAGCCATGGCGCCTTCCTGAATCGCCTTGGAGATTTCTTGCATCCGGTCATTACCAGGATTTTGAATCAAAACGCTTCTTGCAAAATAAAAGGCAAAAAAGAGCCCGATAATTCCCACTCCTACAGCCCAATATGGCATTGTAGTTAAACCCATTCAGAAATACCCTCCTCAAAATAATTTGCTTCACAGTTTTCTAGTTTTACCCATTTCTCAAGGATTAACAACAATCCCACGCAAAATTAATTACTTAATAAAAAACTTGGCTCTGCCAAGTACAGCTAAATGCCATTTCGAACAAGGTTGTTCCAGGTATAGGATTGCATTTAATGACACTGATTTAGAGATTGCCATCTCCAGGATGACAATTGAGGTGACAGTAACAGTTCGAAATAGAGATTAGTACCGGAGGGCATAATCTGCAGCTGACGAAAAATAAACCCTGGCTCATTGTTGTCGACCAGAAACTAATGCTGTTAAGAAATTTATTAAATATAGAGTCGGTGTTAAGATATCGGACATTGATGTCCATTAGCGAGAAAAGCCCTTAGACTTCCTCCCCGCTCATAACAGAGAGACACCTAAGGAACTTAACAGAAAGATCGCCGCAAAAGCTGCACTTAACTTTCCAAACAACTCATCCATACCTTTTTTCTTGCCAAAAAAAGTTTCTCCCGCACCGGCAATTGCCCCTGACAAACCCGCACTTCGCCCCGATTGGAGGAGAACAGTCGCAATTAATCCCAAAGAACTAATCACTAAAATTATTACTAACGCAATTTTCATCTTTTTTTCTCACCCCCTTCGAGCTTTCTATTTTATTCGTTAAAACAACATACTCCCAGTAACTTTTAATAGTTAGTTCTCTTTATTCAAGATAGGATTTTATCACAAGGCGCTGAGAAACTCAACTAAATAGTATAAAACATTTTAACATAATTAATTAAATTTTTGTAATATATTTAATAAAAAAATTGCTAAAAACAGGATATATTTCTAAACTTAATAGTCAAAGACTATTAAGGGGTTGTTAAAGGATTGTTAAGGGATTGTTTTTGAACGTTAAAACAATCCCTGTTGGTTTCAAATCTTATTTTACAGCATCTCTGCCCCGATAAACAGCACTGTCGCCAAGTTCTTCTTCGATCCGCATCAATTCATTATATTTGGCCACCCGTTCAGTACGGGCCGGCGCCCCGGTTTTGATCATCCCGGCATTAACCGCTACAGCAACATGGGCCATTGTTACATCCTCTGTCTCTCCGGAACGATGAGAAACTACCGCAGTGTAACCGGCTCTTTTAGCCATTTCAATAGTATCCAGGGTTTCGCTAAGGGTGCCGATCTGGTTTAATTTAATCAAAATAGAGTTGGCGCACTTTTCTTTAATGCCCCGGGCTAAACGGACAGGATTTGTAACAAACAAATCATCTCCGACCAGTTGTACCCTTTGGCCCAGACGTTCTGTCAGCAAACGCCAGCCTTCCCAGTCATCTTCAGCCAAACCGTCTTCCAGGGAAATTATCGGGAACCGGTTAAGCAGGTCCTCATAATAGTCGATCATTTCAGCGGCGGTTTTTTTCAGGCCCTCGCTTGTCAAATGATAGACGCCATCTTTATATAACTCGGTTGCGGCGACATCCAAAGACAAAGCGATTTGTTCCCCGGGAACATAACCTGCCCGTTCGATAGCGTCAACGATAACCTTTAAAGCATCGGCATTGGACTCCAGATCAGGAGCAAAACCGCCTTCATCGCCGATAGATGTTGCCAGCCCTTTCTCTTTTAAGACTGCTTTTAAGGTATGATAAACCTCTGCGCACATCCGCAGGGCTTCTTTAAAATTAGCTGCGCCGACCGGCATAATCATAAATTCCTGGATATCCACATTATTATCGGCGTGTTGGCCGCCGTTTAAAATATTCATCATTGGCACAGGCAGTTCTTTGGCGTTTACTCCGCCCAGATATTGGTAAAGGGGTAGCCCGACTGATTCCGCAGCCGCATTGACCGCAGCTAAAGATACTCCCAGGATAGCATTTGCTCCCAATTTTCCTTTGTTGTCTGTTCCATCCAATTCGATTAGTGTCCGGTCAAGGCCGGGCTGATCAAATGGATTTAAGCCCTCAACTTCCGGTCCGATTATGCTGTTGACATTCTCAACTGCCGTAAGGACACCTTTACCCAGATAACGCAGTTTGTCTCCGTCGCGCAATTCTACTGCTTCAAAAGCGCCGGTTGAAGCTCCGGACGGTACTGCGGCCCGGCCTATGGTCCCGTCTTCAAGGGTTACATCAACTTCGACTGTTGGATTTCCCCGGGAATCCAGGATCTCCCGGGCATAGACATCCACAATTAAGCTCATCTTCATATCCTCCATTATTTTGCTTGCCCTAAAGTTTAATAAGGGTTGTTCCGGTCATTTCCAATGGTTTAGGGATATTTAACAGTTCCAGGATAGTGGGAGCAATATCACATAATGCTCCGCCTTCACGCAAAGTATGGTTCCTGAAGCGTTCATCCACCAAGATAAAAGGAACCAGATTAGTTGTATGCGCTGTCAGGGGTAAGCCTGTTGTTAAATCAAGCTCACTTTCTGCATTGCCATGATCAGAAGTTACCAGAAGTGTTCCTCCCAGTTCTTTGATAACAGCGGCAATCTGCCCCAGGCACTTGTCAACAGCTTCTACGGCTTGGACCGTGGCCTCAAAAAAACCGGTATGGCCCACCATATCAGAATTAGCAAAATTAAGAATAATAACGTCATATTCATTCTTTCTTAGAATATCCAGGATCTCCCTGGTTAATTCAAAGGCGCTCATTTCCGGTTGAAGATTATAGGCCGCAACTTGAGGTGAAGGTATTAACAGGCGCTCTTCCCCCGGATTAGGTTCTTCTATCCCCCCGTTAAAGAAAAAGGTAACATGAGCATATTTTTCTGTTTCCGCAATGCGCAGCTGTTTCAGGCCAGCTCGTCCCAGGACCTCTCCCAGAGTATTCTCCAGGTTTTGGGGCGGGAAGGCAACCGGAGCGGGAATAGTCACATCGTATTCTGTCATGCAAACAAAATGCGCCTGAGGACGTTGCGGACGTTCGAAACCAGCGAACTCCTCGTCAACAAAGGCTCTGGTAATCTCCCGGGCCCGGTCGGCCCGGAAATTATAAAATATTATACTGTCCCCGGTCTCTATCTTAGCGACAGGCATTCCCCGGGAATCAACAATTACGGTTGGTATGACAAATTCGTCATTTACTCTCAGATGATAGGATTTTTCAACTGCCGACAAGGCGCTTGCCGCTTTTTCACCTTCGCCATAAACAAGGGCCCTGTAACTCTTTTCCAGGCGTTCCCAGTGTTTGTCCCGGTCCATCGCATAAAAACGCCCGCTGACTGAGGCAATTTGGCCAACCCCCAAATCCCGGAGTTTTTCCTCCAGTTTGGTCAGAAACCCCTTTGCGCTCTGGGGTAAAACATCCCGGCCGTCAAGAAAGGTATGAATATAAATTCTGGCAACCCCCAAATCCCTGGCCATTTCCAAAAGCGCAAATAAATGATCCTGGTGGGAATGCACCCCTCCGTCAGAAAGCAAACCCATAAAGTGCAAGGCTTTACCATTATTTTTCACTCTGGTCATAGCCTCACTTAAGACCGGGTTGGCAGCCAGTTCCTTTTCGGCAACAGCTTTGGAAATCCGGGTCAACTCCTGATAAACAACTCTGCCTGAACCAATATTCAGATGACCGACCTCTGAATTTCCCATTTGGCCGGCAGGAAGACCTACAGCTTCACCTGAGGCTTTGAGCAGTGTTCCGGGATAAGAATTTTCCAAACTACGATAATTTGGCAAAGAGGCTTGGGCAATCGCATTTCCTTCACAAGCCTGGCTATAACCCCAACCGTCCATAATCATGAGAAGAAGTGGTTTCACAGTCACTGAACTCCAGCCTCGCTTTCAGTTTTACCATAAATATTCGTCAATTAAACTTTAACACAAGCATTTTTGATTAATTGCGCAAACCCCTCTGCCGTCAGGCTTGCCCCCCCGACTAAAGCCCCGTCGATATCAGACTGGGTCATAAGGTCTGCGATATTCTCAGCTTTAACACTTCCACCATACAATATTAATATTTCCCCGGCCAGTGAGCCGGCAATCCCGCTCAAGGTGGAACGAATGGCGGCGCACATTTCCTGGGCATCCTGACTGGAAGCAGTCTTGCCGGTTCCAATAGCCCAGATCGGCTCATAAGCAATAGTTATTTTCCGCAGGTCGTCAGTCGTTAATTCCAGTAAATCACGCTGGATCTGGGACCTGACAACTGCCAAAGCCTTGCCTTCCTGGCGTTGAATTAAATTTTCACCCACACAAAGAACCGGTTTTAACCCATTGCCAATTGCTGCTTTGACTTTCCTGGCAATGTCTTCATCTGTTTCCCGAAAGTGTTCCCGGCGCTCAGAGTGCCCGATAATAACATATGTACAGGCTACGTCCCGCAGCATCCGGGGCGAGATTTCTCCCGTAAAAGCACCTTCATCGGCCCAGCACATATTCTGGGCCCCCAGATGAATAATGCTTTCCGCCAATTCTTCTTTCAGAGCAGGCAAAGAAGTGAAAGGCGCGCAAATTACAATATCCAATTCCCTGATTTCAGCGACCAGGCCAAGTAAACCCCGGGCATAATCCCGGGCCTCGCTTGTAGTCTTATACATTTTCCAGTTGCCGGCAATCACCGGACGGCGTTTTTTGTCCATTGTCCAAACTCTCCCTTAACATTTGTTGAACATTTACTCCCTGTTCCCTGCCTGACCCTTCAGGATTATTTACCTCAGTCTTATCTAAGGCCGGTCTTTTAAAGCCGCAACTCCCGGTAAGGTCCGGCCTTCCAAAAATTCCAGAGAAGCCCCTCCGCCTGTTGAGATATGGGTCAACTTGTCGCTTACTTTCATTTTTTCCACGGCAGCCACGGAATCCCCACCGCCTACAATAGTTACTCCCTTGCAAAGGGCCATCGTCTGCGCAACTACCTGGGTTCCCTTGGCAAATGACGGTATTTCAAAAACCCCCATGGGGCCGTTCCAGACTACTGTTCTGGCATTAAGAATATGTTTGCCGAATTTTGCGGACGTAGCTACCCCAATATCCAGGATCATTTCATCTTCATCAATTCCCCAGACTTGAATATTCCGGAAGGGCGTATCTGCTTCCATAGCCTTGGCGACCAAAACATCGTCAGGCAATTCCAAAAGAACTTCCCGCTCCTGGGCCTTGAGCATGATTAATTGGGCCAGTTCCAGTTTATCATCTTCCACAAGGGATTTTCCTAACTTATAACCCTGGGCTTTGAGAAAAGTATTGGCCATACCTCCGCCAATCAGTAAAGCATCTACTTTTTCCAAGAGATTTTCAATTACCCCGATTTTATCACCAACCTTGGCACCGCCGATAATCGCCACAAAGGGACGCTCCGGGGACTGCAGGGCTTTACCCATGGTTTCAACCTCTTTTTGCATCAGAAAACCGGCAACTGCCGGAAGATAATGAGTTACCCCTTCCGTAGAAGCATGGGCCCGGTGGGCGGTACCAAAAGCATCGTTAACAAAAAGCTCGGCTAAAGCAGCCAGTTCCTGAGCAAAGATGGGATCATTTTTCTCTTCACCCGGATAAAAACGCACATTTTCCAGGAGAAGTACCTGACCGTCTTCCAGGCTGTTAACCTGCTGCCGGACCGGCTCACCTATACATTCCTTGGCAAAATCCACTTTTTGCCCTAATAGTTCGGCTAAACGCACTGCCACCGGGGTTAAAGAATATTTCGGATTAACTTGTCCCTTAGGACGGCCAAAATGGGAGACCAGGATTACTCTGGCGCCCTCCCGGACAAGATATTGAATTGTCGGCAAAGCAGCTCTGATCCTGGTGTCATCGGTGATATTACGCTGATCATCAACAGGCACATTAAAATCAACCCGTACCAGAACCCGTTTTCCCCGGACCGGTACCTCGTTGACACTCATTTTATTCATCTATAACTCCCCTTTCTCAACAAATATAAGCTGCATCTTTGTCCCCCATATCACACCTGCGCAGCTCACCTGGATATAATTAGTATTTTAATAGTATTTTATTTTCCGGAATTATTATACCACAACCAAACAAGGCCAACTATCCCAATCTGACAAACATCTGTAACTTATGATCAGGCATCTGATATAACCCCATGTACTTCTGTAATCCCATGCACTTCCATTATTACCTGGGTAATATTCATAAGATGTCCGTCAATTCCATAAAAAAGGTTTATCAAATCAATCTTCGCATAAGTTATTTTTTCTTCGTTCCGAATATCAAGATTGGCATAATTGTCACAGGTACCCTGGGTTAAGGTTTTAATTTGCAGGGCCCGCTGAACACGGCTGATTTCCCGGTGTTCTCTCATCGCCTGCACAGCTAATTCCACATTCCATTGTTTCAAAGCCTCAAGGACCCTGACAAAGTTATCTTTAATCTTGGCGTATAATTCAGCCAACTGGTCCCAATCCTTTGGGGGGATAACTAAAACTTCCCGGTGAATTTTCAAGGCAATTCCGGCCATAGACACAAACTTATCGGCAATATATTCAAATTCCTTTAAAATGAATTGGGCGTTTAACTTTTCCCTGATTTGTTCTTCGGTTAATCCTTTCAGGGATAACAAAGTAAGCAGGTGAGAGATCTGATTGTAAAACCAGTCAACATCTTCCTCAGCCTGGACAACCCGGTTAGCGGCTTCATTATTGCCGGCCAGGATAGCTTCAGGCATCGCCTGGACCATCTTGGTATAGATAAATTGCCCAACATACCATACCTCTTTAAAGGCATGGGAAAGGGCTACTGTAGGTACTTCCAGGGAAGACTCATCGATGAACCTTAATTTTAAACGGGGGTGATGTTCGGGACGGCTTGGTAGCAACCGTACCAACAATTTGGCGAATGTTGAATTCAGGGGCAGGAAGAGGATAACCATCAGAATTGCAAACAACAGGTGAGCATTCGCTACCTGTCGTTGTAAATCCCCGCTGGTAGATTGAATCAGCCAGGTAAACTGGGCAAGGAAGGGAAAAACCAAAATAGTAGTAACTGCTTTGTACACTGTATTGGCAAGAGCAGTCCGTTTGGCATCCATCTTTTGAGCTACCATACTACTAAATAAAGCGGTTAGCGTCCCCCCGATATGTACGCCTAATATCAAAGGGACAATAGCAGTCGCCGGTAAGAGGTGCTGCCCGGCCAAAGACATGATAATAGCCATAACCACTGTACTGTTTTGGGCGATTGAGGTCAGAATAATCCCGGCTATGAGGGCGGCAAACGGATAAACTCCCAAGTGGGTTATAATTGTATAAACCTGAGGATAATTTTTTAAGGGTGCGGTAGCTTCGGACATATAGTTCATCCCGACAAAAATAATCCCAAATCCGATAAGGGCCTGGCCTAGGTATTTGGCTTGTTTTTTCCCTACAAAAAAGTAAAGGATAAACCCGACAAAAATGCAGCCTAAAGCAAAATTTAAAATTTTAAAAGAAATCAGCTGGATTACAATCGAAGTTCCTACTGCCGAACCTAAAACAATTCCCAAGGATTGAGCCAGGCTTAATAAGCCGACATCTACAAACTCAACCACCAGGACAGTTGTTGCCGCACTGCTTTGAAAAGCCACAGTCATAAATGTTCCAAAAACTACAGCTAAAAACGGCCGTTTTGTTAAGGACAGAAGAATAACTCTCAGTTTATTGGCTGCAAACCTTTGTAACCCGCCGGAAGTAATTTGGACGCTGAACATAAACAGCCCCAAACCGCCTAAAAATGTCAGGATTATACCAAATATCTCGATCTTCTTTCACTCCAAGCGCTTATAAAATAACAATACTATATATATATAGTATTGTTATAAATCAGTGAATGTTATCAAGACATTTGGAATTAATTATTAATAAGCAAAAATTATGTATCCTGATCGCTGTTGCTTACCCTATCAGTACCTTTTCCTGACTGTAGTGGTTGGGATCCTCATTTCATCACGATACTTAGCCACAGTCCTCCGGGAAATCTCGATACCCTTTTCTTTTAAAAGCACAGAAATCTTCTGATCTGAATAAGGGCTCTTGGGATCTTCATGAGCAATAATGTCACGCAGCAGCTGTTTAATACTCTCAGTAGTAACTCCTTGCTCTTTACCTAAACCATTGGCAAAGAAAAATTTTAACTGGAAAACGCCTCTGGGAGTTTGGATATATTTATTGGAAGTCGCCCTGCTCACTGTTGACTCATGAACACCGACTTGCTCGGCAATATCCCGGAGAGTCAAGGGCTTTAAACAAGAGATCCCATACCGGAGAAATGATTTCTGCTGCCGGACAATTTCTTTGGTTACCTTGTAAAGTGTCATTCTTCTTTGCTCAATACTCCGAATCAGCCAGGCGGCCGAATTTAACTTTTGTTCAACAAATTTTCTGGTTTCCGTACCTTGTTCCTGACTAAGCGCCTTTCGATAAGCATCATTAATTCCTAAACGGGGGACAGTGGTATCGTTAACCAAAATTATATATTCCCCTTCTATCTCTTCAACAACTACATCGGGAATAATCAGCCGTACTTCATCCGGCCCGGAAAACCTGCGTCCGGGTTTGGGATCAAGATTATTACGGACCAAATCAGCGAGTTCCTGGATCCGGCTTAAAGATACCTTCAGGGTTTGCGCAATCCTTTGTAACCGGCCGGCAGCCAGATTCTCCAACTGTTCAAGAAATTGGTCCATCTCCTCAGGACAATTCTGAATCAAAGGAAGCTGTAAGCGTAAACACTCTTCCAGGGAACGCGCCCCTACTCCCAGTGGGTCAAGTCCCTGGATTATAGTCAAGGCTTCTTCAGCTTTTTCGACAGCAACACCCTGATCTTTGGCAATATCTTCAATTGAAATTGTTAAATAACCGTTATCATCAAGGTTCCCGACAATATATTCACATAAAGGCATGGCGATATTTAAAGATTGAACATGAAGCTGTTCCAGCAGATGTTCTTGTAAAGTAGGAGCCGAGGTAATAAAAGGTTCACTTTGTTGTTTGATTGGATAATCGGAATGTTCCTGACGAAGAACAGGCCTTTCATCACGGTCCTGAAAGTATTCCTGCCAGTCAAATTCCCATTTTTGCTCGGGATATGACTCTTCAGAAGGAACGGAAATTTCCGTTTCCTCTTTACTGACCGGGTTTTCCTCGGTTACTTCCAATAAAGGGTTCTCTAAGATTTGTTGATCCACATATGTTGTTAATTCCAGTGCGGATAACTGTAAAATCGTAATAGCCTGACGCAATTCAGGTGTCATAATCAGCTTCTGAGTTTGCTCAAGACTAAGTCCATAACTTAACCGCACGCCATTTCCTCCCTAATATCCGGCCTGAAGTAACCGGAGTCCAGCGGTTACTTTTGACCTTATTTCTATTTTTTTCTGATTTTATCCGCAAATTCATCAATTTTACGCAAACGATGGTTAACCCCTGATTTTCCCACTTTAGGATTGAGCATTTCCCCCAGTTCTTTTAAACTGGCATCGGGAGATTCGATCCGCAGTTCGGCAATTTCTCTTAAAGTTGCCGGCAACGCTGCCAAACCGATTGTCCGGGCAATTAAATTAATGTTATCGATCTGTCGTACTGATGCCACAACCGTTTTATTAAGATTGGCTGTTTCACAATTGACTAGCCTGTTGACCTGGTTCCGTACATCTTTCAAAACACGCACATTTTCAAATTCCAATAAGGCGTGATGAGCACCGATTAAGGCCAGAAATAAAACAATGTGTTCACTTTCTTTTATATAAACAACATACCAATTTTTGCGTTGGCTGACTTTCGCCCGTAATAAGAACTTATTCAGCAGCCGGCACAAATCTGCAGCATGTCGGGAATCTGCCGTTATAATCTCCAAATGATAGGCTCCCTCAGGATTGTTTATAGAACCACCTGCTAAAAAAGCGCCCCGCAAATAAGCTTTTTGATCACAGCGGTGTTTGATTAACTCCTTGGCGATGCCAAGATTGATCTGGGAGTTTCTGTTAATTAAACCAAGTCTCTGAAGATCAGCGGCAGTCAGGGGATAAATTTTCACAAAATAAGAATTGTTCTTGCGCAAGCGCATTTTACGGCGGACCATAATATTTACCTGACAGTCCAAAACACTTTTGGCCAGGCGAAAGATTTTCCGCGCGACCGGGGCGCTTTCCGTAACTACATTCAGAAAATATTGTTGGTTCGGGCCAATTTGAAGAGTTCCGTCCATCCGGACCAAAGCAGCTAATTCAGCCAAATCACAACAGGTTTTCGGTTCGATCAGCCGAGCCAACTCTTCCTTTGTAATCCCACTGAAGGACATCACCCTAAGCCTCCTTTTTAGGATTCTCTTTTAATCTTCCGGTGAAGCAAATAAGTGTCAACCAAGGCTATCCGTTCGCCCATGGGCTTTAACCTGAACAGCAATTTAATTATTTCCCGGGCTAAACGGGCTGAATCATGCCGGACTGTCTTCCCTTCCGACACCAAATCAGCTTCAAAGTAGCGGACACCTAAACTCTCGATGACCCAGGGGTCTGTCTTAACCTGAGAGGCTCCTTCCTCAGCGTAAAGCTTCAGGGATGCGGCAGAAATCTCCTGTTTATTGGCAAGCAGGGCATCAACAATGTCTGAACCACAGTGATCGAGGATTGCCCGCAAATGATCTGAAGCCGTAAATTCATCTGTCTCACCTTTTTCTGTCATTACATTACAGATATACAGGCAAGGCACCTTTACTTCCCGAATTTTTTCACTCAGCCCTTTAACCAAAAGATTTGGCAGAACACTGGTATAAAGGCTCCCGGGACCAAGGACAATCAAATCTGCTTCTTCGATTGCTAATAGTGCTTCCGGCAGCGGCCGGCAATCTGAGGGTTCAAGATAAAGCCTTTTGATTTTACCTGTACTTTCCCGGATTGCTGTTTCCCCTCTGATCGATTGGCCGGTTGTCTTATCCCCAACCAGGACTACTTGTTCCAGAGTTGAAGGATAAACATTCCCTCTCAGGGCAAAAACCTTACTCACTTGTTCAATGCCTTTTTGAAAATCACCAAAAATATCTATCAGTCCTGCTATCAGCAAATTTCCCAGGCTATGGCCTTTCAGGGTACCCGTTTCAAAGCGGTAGGAAAATAAATCTTCCATGATGTTTTCTCTGTCGGCCAAGGCTACCAGACAGTTGCGCACATCTCCAGGGGGCAGGATTCCCATCTCCTGACGCAGCTTCCCGGAGCTGCCTCCATCATCAGCAACAGTAACTATGGCCGTTAGATTAAATGTATATTCCTTCAAGCCGTGTAAAAGGGCCGAAAGCCCGGTCCCGCCGCCGATCACGACAATTTTGGGACCTCGGCGCAAATGGCGTCGGGTATATATAACATCAACAATCCGCCCTTCGATATCCGGTAAGAGCACAGTAATCATCGACTGCAGCATTTTCTTAAAACCTAAAATAATAGCAATCACACCGATAGTGCTGATAAAAAAACCCACGGGGATAGCAACGCGCGCCGTATTACCGGTAATCCTATAAACAATCTCCCTGAACTGAAGTTCCAAATAACCCAGGGCAACCCCGTCGTTCATAACAGCAAACCCGGTTGCAAAAAGGAAAATTCCTCCTACCGCCAGCATAAACCACCGTTTGATTTTCAGGTTAGGGTATAACCATTTGATATATCCCCAGGAGCGGGGCCACTTATCTTTCATCGAGACTGTTCTCCCTTGCGGTTTCTGTCTTCATCCCGGTGTTTGATATTAATGAGATAATCATTACCTTTAAAATGGTGGCCGATATATTCAGCGATAGCCACAGACCTGTGCTGCCCTCCTGTACATCCCACTCCGATTACCAGGTGGGATTTTCCCTCTTTAAGATAATGGGGAAGAATAAAATCCAATAAATCCAAATATTTTTTCATGAATTCCTGGGCGACGGAATTCCCAAAAACGTAGTTTTGCACCAAAACATGCTCGCCTGTTAAAGGCCGCAATTCATCAAGGTAAAAAGGATTAGGCAAAAACCGGACATCAATAATTAAATCTGCATCCAAAGGAATCCCGTATTTGAAGCCAAAAGAAATAACCGAAACAGTCATTTGGCCCAAGCCTTGTTTTTGGCCAAACAATTCTGCAACCTGCTGCCGTAATTGTTGGGCTTTGAGATCAGAAGTATCAAGAATTTTATGGGCCCGGCCGCGGAGCTCTTCAAGTTGCTGCCGTTCAGCCTGAATACCTTCAAGAATGCGGCCTTGCGGTGAAAGCGGATGACGGCGCCGGGATTCTTTGTACCTGCGTATCAATGTTTCATCAGAAGCCTCTAAAAACAAGATTTCGTAAGGAAACCCTTCTTTCTGCAAATTATTCAAAGCTTCGTTTAATGTGGAAAAAAAAGCCCCCCCGCGCAAATCACAGACAATTGCCGCTTTGGATATTTTCCCCTGGGACTGAGCGCAAAGTTCAGCAAATTTAACGATAAAAGCCGGCGGCAAATTGTCTATGCAAAAAAAACCTTGATCTTCCAGACTCTGCATCGCCTGAGTCCTTCCGGCTCCAGACATCCCGGTAATAACAATAAAATGTACCCCTTTTTGTTGTTCTATTTTTCTCACCACCTTTTGTTCCACAACACAAAATACCTCCCATCAATTATCAGGGCATCCCACTTATCCCGGCAGCTTCACTCTGGGCATTATCAAGGGCTTCAAGGGGCTGCATGCCGGCAAATGCTTTTTGCCAGGCTGCATCCTGCAAAGAGAACAGTTTCCATTCCAGAGTACTTCCTTCAAGAGCCCAGGCTTTAGTTAACACCCGGTTTACCTGGCCTTCAATCCCTTGCTGTTTGTCTGCAGGACTATAGTAAAGGGAATTTGCCGGGAAACGATGCCCGGCCTGGGCAACTGCCCCTTCAACCTGCGGGTCCAATAAAGCCTGTTCGACAATTTGGATCGCGGAATTAAGCGGCTCAATAGTTTTCACAGTTGAATTGGCAATTCCCAACGTTGGTCCCGGAAGCGCCATTCCCTTACCCCCAAGCAAATCAGACAGGGGCAAACTTTCCCAGGGAATATTCGCTTGCGTCAAAATCTGAGCCTGGCTGGCCCAAGCTATGGTATATGCGGCTTGTCCGCCGGCAAACTGGCCCAGGGCATCTGAGTTCACCTGCAAAGCATTGGCAGTCCGCCAACTGATCAATTGTTGCAGAAAACTTAAATTAGCCGGAGAATTTAAGGCCGGTTTACCATCTGCTGTTAATTGCCCGCCTTGGCCATTCCACCAGGTACTGAGCAGTAAGGTATTTATTTCAGGCAAAACCAGGCGCTCGCTTGTTAAGAAACTATTCAGATCAACTGGAACTGGCGCCTTATCCTTACGAATATATAGCAATGGCACATCAGTCAGCCAGGGCTGGGCATATATTTTGCCCCCGAAACGGAATTGGGCCACTGTCGCCGGAAAAGCATCTGCTGTCTTTTCGACAACAGGCGCCAGAAATCCCTGGGCATAAAGCTCCAGCAAAATATCCTTGGGCGCCAGGAAGATTTCCGGGCCTTCACCCCCTGCTTCAGCCTGATAAGTCCGGGTCACAAAGTTTTCTTCAGGAACGTAAACCGGCTTGACAAGAACTTCCGGTTTGGCCTTGCTTAAATTCAGTAATTGTTCCTGCAATACTTCAGCCTCAGCCCCTGTGAGAGTATGCCAAACTGTAATTACAGCCGGTGCTTCCCCTCCGTTTTCACCTTTGGGAACAGCTTGCTGACAACCGTTTATGGAAAGAAAAAAAAACATTATAAAAATTAAGAGATATCTTTTTCTCATCCAGCCTCCAAAATTAATTACTCAATGCCGCTTGCTCAACCAGGTATGTCCAAACCCTGTTTTTCTGGTAAAAGAACAAATATAAAACCGGACTGTTATTTGGCCTGTGTTCCGGGCCCTTGTTATCCCGCTCCGATTCCGGATCATCACCCAAACAGTTCCTTACAGGGGCAGAAAAATAAGCCAAAGCTATAGATCGGGACCATTGCTGTCTATCCATTGCTTCAATCCGGGAAATAAGGGTATCCTCGAAATCTTCGGCCAGCTTCTTAAGCAGCAAATTTTTCAGCTCTTCCAAAGACCGCCTCTTGGCATGATTACCGGTTTTATTCCCTCCTGAACCGCTCCCCCAAGGCATTTTAAGTGACGGCCAAAGATAAGGCGGGACAATGCCGGGCCTTTCCCAGGAATAATAATCAAAACGCAAGGCATCCCTGAGGGTTTCCCATTTTTCCTCCCCTATGGGATTATCCAGGCGAAAGGACTCAATAAAAAGCCACAATCTCTCAAATAAGGCTTTCTCCTTCGCGGGAGACCTAAACCAGTTTTGTTTATACCAAAAGCAGGCCAAAGAATCAAAGAAATCAAATGCCGAAGGAAATATAGGAATTATTCGGCAAAGGGACCTTGAAAATCTGCCGGAATTATAGTATTTGTTCAGGATTATTTCCAGGCGTTTAAGCTGTAATAACCCTGAATAGCTTAAATCTTTAGTTTGTAAAATAGTATAAGGCGGTTCTGACTGAAAAATCAGTCCATACTGTTCAGCCATTTGCCGCAGGCCGGATCCTTTAAGAACTTTCAGGAACCCCAGTTGCAGCATATTAGGTTGGATTTTAAAAACATCATTAAAGGAAATGCGGAAATTATTCCAGTTTTCACCGGGAAGACCTGCTATAAGGTCTAAATGCAAGGGTATTCCGGTGGTCTGCCTCAGTTCCTTTACGTACTCCTGCCATTTTTCAAAATGCTGGGAACGGGCAATAAGTTCCAAAGCAGGCCGATGGGTTGTTTGCACCCCGATTTCCAATTGCAGCAAACCTTGGGGGTACCTTTTTAAATAAGAAACCCATTCATTATCCAGAAGTTCGCCTGCCATCTCGCAGTGGATCCTGATTCCCTGCGGCTCATGGGCAGATTTGTATTCCTCCCGGACAATATCCAGGATTTGAAAAGCATGGTCTTTGCGCACGTTAAAAGTGCGGTCTACAAATTTAATTGTCCGGGCGCCGTATTTTAATAATCTTTTGAAAATCCGGCGGAAACGTTCAGGCTTTAGAAAACGCACCCCGGATTCAACTGAAGATAAACAATATTGACAATTAAAAGGGCAGCCCCTTGAGGTCTCAACATAAACAAGCCGGTTTTCCAGGTTCTCCTCTGTAAGATAAGGATCGGGCAGTTGGCCCAGATCCTGTAAGGGCATTCTTTCAGGATTAGAGATTATCTTATCCCGGCAACGCCAAACGACTCCAGGGATCTTATCAGGGTCCCGCCCGGCTTTCCAGGCCCGCAATAGTTCCAAAAAAGCGGCTTCACCCTCACCCCGGACAACCGCATCCAACTCAGGGTTATTTAACATTAATTCCTGCGTTTCAAAACTTACTTCCGGTCCCCCTAAAACAAAACGGACCTCCGGCAAGACCAAACGCAAATCCCTGATAAGCTTCAGGATCTCTGTGATATTCCAGATGTAACAGGAAAAGCAGATGATATCAGCCTTGTACTCGAATATTTCCCCTGCTATCGCCCCCAGGGATTCATTAATCGTCGCTTCTTTAAGTATTGTCTCGGGAAATTCGGCTTTAATAGTCTCCCGCAAATAACGAAGAGCTAAGTTAGTTTGTACATACTTGGCATTAAGGGCTACCAGCAGGACACGCAAAAGGACAACCCCTTTATTCTACTGTTGAAAAAAGACCTCCAACTCCCGCTAAAAAGAAACGCCGGTTTTGGAAAATCTCTAAAAATCGTTTATTCGTTAATAGTATATCGTTTTCTGCCCCAATATGCAATTCTTATGCCATTATTAGTTGCACAGCCTTAAAGAAAATATTTATTTTCTTAAATTAGATAATTTTTTAAATCTATAAAAGATAAAAAAACACTTATGGTGCTTTTAATTTCCCCAAAATCCTCCTTGGAAACCCCCTGATTTTTCTTATTCTATCTGAATTATTTCTTAATCAATATTTGCCTTGCTGTCTGCTGCAAAAGCCTTTACTTTGAAAATATTAAGACTTCTCCTGGTCAATTGCTTAAATTCAGGACATATCTTTCCAAAGCCTGGGCAACTCCGTCTTCCTGGTTAGTTCCTGTAATTACATCAGCTTTTGCCCGGACCTCAGGTCCGGCGTTACCCATGGCAACTCCTAAGCCGGCATACTCTATCATCTCAAGATCGTTAAAACTATCCCCAATAGCCATTACCTCTTCCCTGGCGAAACCATATGATTCTGCCAGGCTGGCCAGGGCTGCTCCTTTATTTACAGTTATTTCGGTAAACTCCAGGAAGATAGGTTTGGACTTGGTCAGATGAATCTTCCGGCCATAACGCTGACCCAGAATATCCGCCAGTTTGCTTATAGCATGTTCTTCATTGATCACCAGTATTTTTTCCACGCCCTCCGGCTCTTCTTGCAATAGCTGAAGCAAATCCCTTTGTTCGATCCGGACCTTGGCTATCCTTTTATAGAGATCCGAGTATTTATTTAATTCCCGGGTAAAAACCTGATCTCTCAGATAAATCTGAACATAAAGTTGTTTCTTTTGCAGGAACCCAACAAGTTCTTCAGCTAAATTTACAGGGATAACCCGGCGAAAAATAATCTCCCTGCTTAAAGCATGCTGAATCATTGCCCCATGGTAATTAATTACAGGAACATCCAGGGCCAATTGCTCCGCATAAGGACGGGCCGAACCAGGCATACGCCCGGTAGCCAGGGTAATTTTAACCCCTGATTCCCGGACAGCTCTCACTGCGGCAAGTGTCCGCGGAGAAATAGTAAAGTCATCACGCAGTAAAGTATCGTCAAGATCAATCGCTACTAATTTTATTGTCAAAGCTTTTCCCACTCCCACTTTAATAATGCAAAATGCATAATGCATAATTATTCTTTCTCTGACCTTAATCAGTTGCATAATATCTAATAATCACTTTT
>DATMXV010000056.1:0-3907 GCA_035561335.1 Desulfitobacteriaceae bacterium | reverse complement strand
CCCTAATCCGCCAGGATTGAAGAATAAATAACTTGTCTTTTTAATTGTAACCTGATAAGGGTAACAGCTTATTTAACCTCAACGCTGGCACCGGCTTCTTCCAATTTGGTTTTGAGTGCCTCGGCTTCATCCTTGGCAACCTTTTCCTTCACTGCCTTAGGAGAATTATCAACTAATTCTTTTGCTTCTTTAAGACCTAAACCGGTAATTTCCCTTACAACCTTAATTACGTTAATTTTTGCAGCTCCCGGAGACAGCAAAACAACATCAAACTCAGTTTTTTCTTCCTGAGCAGCAGCGGCGGCGGCAGCCGGAGCAGCAGCAGCGGCAGCAGCCGGAGCAGCAGCGCTAACGCCGAATTCTTCTTCAAAAGCTTTTACCAGTTCTGATAATTCAAGAACTGTTAAGCCTTTTACGGCTTCTAAAATTTCATTTATTTTGGACATTATATATTTCCTCCTTAAAATAAATTATTTAAGCTCATTGAGCTGCTTTAAGTTTACGTAATTCTTCCAAAGCATAACCAAATTTGCGGATCGGACCTTGAAGAACATTGGCCATTCCGGAGAGAGGAGCCTGCATTCCCCGTAAAACCATAGCCAAAAGTACAGGACGTGACGGCAAATCGGCCAAAGCCTTGATTTCCTCAGGACCTATAACCCTGCCTTCCAAAATCCCGCCTTTGATTATGAAAAACTTATTGGCCTTGGCAAAATCACCAAGGATCTTTGCTGGAGTCACCGGGTCTGTACAGAAGGCCACTGCTGTGGGACCTTCCAGGTAAACATCCAACCCCTGGATACCAAGCTCATTAGCTGCCCGTTGAAGCATCGTATTCTTTAAAACATGATATCCCACTCCGGCCTGGCGTAATTCTACCCGTAATTTTGTCACTTGAGCCACTGTTAAGCCACGGTAATCTGCTAATACAACCCCTACGGATTGCTCTAATTTTTCTTTTATCTCAGCAACAACCTTACTCTTTTGTTCAATAGTGAGCATTACTGTCCACCTCCCTTCAAGATTTGAGCATAAGCAGCAAATATTTCTTATGAAAAAACCTCTGCTTACTGCAGAGGTAAAGAACGCCAAACATTAATAGGTTTGGGATACCTTTCCAACCTCGGCAGGATATTAAGCATCAGCGCCCCTGCTGTCTACAGCGGAATAATTCAATTCGGGGGAAAATTCAATTAACGGGTAAGCCAATAAATATTAATTAGATTACTTTCAGGGGATTAATACGGACACCAGGCCCCATAGTTGAGCAAAGTGTAACACTTTTCATAAACTGACCCTTAGCGGCAGCCGGTCTGGACTTGACTATAATTTCCGCTAAGGTCTTAAAGTTTTCAAGCAATTTACTATCTTCAAAGGACACCTTTCCAATCGGGGCATGAATGATACCTGCTTTATCTGCACGGTATTCAATCTTCCCGGCTTTGATTTCTTTAATAGCCCTGATTACTTCAAATGTAACTGTTCCGGTTTTGGGGTTAGGCATAAGTCCTTTAGGTCCTAAAACACGGCCTAACTTACCAACCAGGCCCATCATATCCGGAGTAGCTACAACAACATCAAAATCAAACCAGCCTTGCTCAATCTTGGCGATCATATCTTCAGCTCCGACAAAATCAGCTCCGCCAATTTCTGCTTCCTTAGCTTTTTCCCCTTTGGCAAAAACCAAGACTGATCTGGTTTTTCCGGTTCCATTCGGAAGTACAACAGCACCCCGAATTTGCTGATCTGCATGACGAGTGTCAATTCCGAGTTTAAATACTGCTTCAATTGTCTCATCAAACTTAGCCTTGGCTATTTTCTTAACAATCGCCATTGCTTCAGCAGGTTCATATAAAGTAAGGCGATCATAGGCCTTGAGAGCCTCCATATAATTCTTACCTACTTTGGCCATTCCTTAACCTCCTTGTGGTTACACGGGCCAAGCCCTCCCACATTTTCATTCACTACTCGGCAATTTCAATACCCATACTCCGAGCGGTACCTTCTACTATGCGCATAGCAGCTTCTACACTGGCCGCATTCAAGTCTTTCATTTTAAGTTCGGCAATTTCCCGAACTTTAGCCTTATCTACTTTACCTACTTTCTTTCGGTTAGGTTCCGAAGATCCGGAAGTAATATTCAGCGCTTTTTTAAGTAAGACCGATGCCGGCGGGGTCTTTGTAATAAAGGTAAACGAGCGGTCTTCGAAAACAGTAATTTCAACCGGGATAATTAAACCTGTTTGATCCTTAGTACGCTCATTATACTCTTTGCAAAAAGCCATGATATTGACGCCATGCTGTCCCAAGGCCGGACCAACCGGAGGTGCCGGTGTTGCTTTGCCTGCGTTAATTGCTAATTTGACCAATCCAACAACTTTTTTTGCCATTGTTTTACACCTCCTTGTCAGGATAATCTCTATATCTGCTAGTCAAGTTTTTCGACTTGGGCAAATTCTAATTCAACCGGTGTTTCCCTGCCAAACATTGATACATTAACCCGCAGTTTGCCTTTATCTTCCATAATCTGCCGGACTACTCCAATAAAGTCTTTAAAAGGACCCGTAATAACCTTGACACTCTGATTAACAGCAAAATCAACGACGGTACGCTGTTCTTCCATCCCCATTTGGCGCAGAATAGCTGAAACTTCACTTTCCAGCAATGGTATCGGTTTAGCACCGGTTCCCACAAAACCGGTTACACCGGGTGTATTACGTACCACATACCAGGAATCATCCGTCATATCCATTTCCACAAGTACATATCCGGGAAAAACTTTACGTTTGGCAATCTTTTTTTTCCCATTCTTGAACTCTATCTCATCTTCCATCGGAACCAAAACACGAAAGATTTTATCCTCCATGTTCATTGATTCAACTCGTTTTTCAAGATTCGTCTTCACCTTATTTTCATAACCGGAATACGTGTGAATGACATACCAGTTTTTCATCTCCATTTAACCGGGAACCCCCCCCAACAGGATTCCAACCTCCCCGTAGGAATATTTAGCTGGGCAAGATTTTAACCAACATCCAACTTAACCCACTATCGACAATCCAGATCAGGAAGGCAACAATTGCCACAGCTACAAACACAACCCCAGTATAGATGATTAATTGTTGTCGATTTGGCCATTGAACCTTTTTAAGTTCACTCCAAACCCCACGAAAAAACTCTAAAGTTTTTTTAGCCTGTTTCTGGGTATTGGCCGGCTTTTTAACTGCGCCCATCACATCACATCCTCATATGTCATCAGCGCCTTCGAACATCTGACAACCTTTCTATTTCGTTTCTTTGTGGGAAGTATGGGACTTACAAAATTTACAGTACTTTTTAATTTCCAGGCGATCGGGGTTATTTTTTTTATTTTTTATTGAAGCGTAATTACGGTTCTTGCACTCCGTACACGCTAGGATGATGCCAACTCGCATAAATGAACACCTCCCTGACCATGAGCATATCAACTGGATAAATTCAGCGCTCATAACAATTTATCACAATCTGTATTTGATGTCAAGGAAGTTCCCTTTCGGTAAATTTCCTTTCGGGGAATAAAAAAAAGACATCTGACTGCCTCGATTTCTTTGGTTGCGGGGGATGGATTTGAACCATCGACCTTCGGGTTATGAGCCCGACGAGCTACCACTGCTCCACCCCGCGAAGTTTTCGATTTTCGATGTTCGAACTTTGAATATCGAATTGGTGGGCAGGGATGGATTCGAACCACCGTACCTCTCGGAACAGATTTACAGTCTGCCGCCTTTAACCACTCGGCCACCTACCCAAAAAATATATGGAGCCGACGATGGGACTCGAACCCGCAACCTGCTGATTACAAATCAGCTGCTCTGCCAATTGAGCTACATCGGCGTGAATGCTAAACTAGTATAGCACATTCATATTA
>DATMXV010000055.1:0-4069 GCA_035561335.1 Desulfitobacteriaceae bacterium | reverse complement strand
GTTAAATAATTTAATACTTTCTAATATTGCAAAAAAACCTTGGATTGTCTTTATCCAAGGTTTCCCCATTCAAGATTATCTGTCTGCTGCTCTTTAAAATAAGCCGGTAATTTTTCCATTTATATCAATATCCATATTCATGGCAGCCGGATGTTTCGGCAAACCGGGCATAGTCATAATAGTACCTGTTATTGCAACCAGGAATCCGGCTCCGGCCGAAAGCCGGACTTCGCGTACAGTAACATTAAAACCGCTTGGACGGCCCAGAAGGTTCATATCATCTGACAAAGAATACTGGGTTTTTGCCATACAAACCGGAAGATTGCCAAAACCCATTTCCCGGTATCTTTCCAGGGCTTTGCTGGCATCCGGAGTAAAAACAACCCCGTCGGCCCCATAGATCTCCAGGCAAATTTTTTCAATTTTCTCTTCAAAACTGGTATTTAATTCATAAAGAAATTTAAAATCAGGTTTTTTATGTTGAATTACAGCGAGTACTGTTTCGGCAAGTTCCCTGCCCCCTTCGCCGCCCTTGCTGAATACTTCGGAAAGAGCAACCTCAGCACCCAATTGGCTGCAGCGTTCCCGAACAAGTCTGAGCTCAGTTTCAGAATCAGTCGGGAAACGGTTGATGGCCACAATTGTCGGCACCCCATATTTCGCCATGTTTTCAATATGTTTTTCCAGGTTGACAATCCCGCGGCCCAAAGCATCAAGATTCTCACAACCCAGTTCTGTTTTCGGAACACCGCCGTTCATTTTTAAAGCCCGGACTGTAGCCACAATAATTGTTACAGACGGTCTTAAGCCTGCAAACCGGCATTTAAGGTCATAGAATTTCTCCGCTCCAAGATCCGCCCCGAATCCGGCTTCGGTAATCAGGATATCAGCCAGCTTTAAACCAAGTTTTGTGGCAATTATACTATTGCAGCCGTGGGCAATATTGGCAAAAGGACCGCCATGGATAAAGGCCGGCGTATTCTCTAAAGTTTGGACCAGATTTGGTTTAACAGCATCTTTAAGAATTAAAGCCATTGCCCCTTCAGCTTGCAGATCATGGGCGGTAATTGGTTTATTATCAAAGGTATAAGCAACAATGATCTGGCCCAAGCGTGCTTTCAAATCCATTAAGTCACTGGCGAGACAAAGAATCGCCATGACTTCCGAGGCCACTGTGATATCAACACCGTTTTCCCTGGGAACGCCATCCAGGCGTCCGCCTAAACCGATCACAATTTTACGAAGTGAACGGTCATTCATATCCATAACCCGCCGGAAGACAACCTGGCGCGGGTCAATATTGAAGGGATTGCCTTGGTGCAGGGAATTATCAAGCATAGCCGCCAAAAGGTTATGAGCTGTGGTGACGGCATGAAAATCTCCGGTAAAGTGCAGATTAATATCCTCCATTGGCACAACTTGAGCATAACCGCCGCCGGCTGCCCCGCCCTTTATCCCAAAACATGGTCCCAGGGAAGGCTCGCGCAAAGCAACTATAGTCTTTTTACCCATCTTATTAAGAGCTTGTCCCAAACCTACCGTAGTTGTAGTTTTACCTTCGCCAGCCGGAGTAGGATTAATCGCCGTTACCAGAATAAGTTTGCCGTCAGGATTATTCCTGACACGATTTACAACATCCAAACTGATTTTAGCTTTATGCTTACCATATAGTTCAAGATCATCCTCATTGAGGCCAATTTGTTTGGCAACCTCAGTAATAGGTTTCATATGTGCAGCCTGGGCAATCTCAATATCGGTTCTCATTATTCTCCCTACTCCTCTTCATTTCATATCCCTGGTTTGACTTTATCTGTATCTGGATATTTTTATTTTGAAGTATTCGAATAAAAAATCATTTTTCCTGCCCTGTTTTTCAATTTATCAGAAAATTCATTCAATACTTTACTTGGCAAAATTAAAAGTATAATCCCCTTTAAATGAAGGCAGCTGGACAATTTTCCGGGTAATGCTGACTGTTACTCCGTTTTGTTTCAGGGAAGTAGCCTCCAGTTTGGAAACATAATCCTCTAATGTATCCTGATTTCCAATAGCCATAATTTCATAAGGTACACCCTGAGGCCGGCTTATTGGCACCTGGTTTACCAGGATTGTCGAAGACCCGCTCAAAACAATCGCAGTTGAACTCACTATCCGCTGCCCGTTTAAACTGATTGCCTCTGCACCCGCAAATTTCAAAGTATTGATCAGCCGCAACAGATCATCACTGGTTATCGGGTAAACGGCTTGTTGCCCTTGCTTGCGGTCATCAACGGTTATTAATAATCCCGGACCCTTTACCGGTTGAGTTCCATCCATCATCCGTATCTCAGAAAGTTCTGTCAAGACCTTGGAATCAGTGCCGCCTTGTTTGCGCACCTGATCAAGTTGATCACTCAGAAACCGGTGCTCTTCCTGCAATTTAGCATTTTGCGCTTCTGAATTATTTAAAACTGTCTTCATTGCTGCTAATCTTTGTTGGCTGATATGTTCTGCCGCAGTAACATTTTTCTGGGTATTAATTTGTAAAGAAATTAAAAATCCCAACGCGATCGCCACCAGGGTGACCGGCAAAACCAATTTTCGTTTAAAGCTCAAGATTATTGTCCCTCCTTGACAGGTTCGGCATAATGATAAGTTCTGAGTTTACCGGCAGGAACTGTCAGGTTATCCAAAACCTCCGTTTTTCTGGTTATTCCGTACTGTTCTTCAAAATCCCCAAGCATATCCCACAGATAATAAAAATTAAGAGCAGACTGTAAATTACGGGAATCTCCGATCGCTGAAATAACATAAGGAGTCATTTGCCTCGTTCCATTAATTTGAATATATGAACCACTGCAAAATATCTCAGTATCACTGGTTATGCGCTGATTATTTACCGCTATAGCCTCAGCTCCTCCATTCCAAAGGGTATTAATTAACTGCCGGATATAAGCTTCGTGAATTACGTAGTATTGGATATCTTCCGTTACATTAGCCTGACGATGGGAATCATCAAGGGTAATCCGTAATCCTGGACCACTTAAACCAGTTAGTGCGGCATTTTTTTTGGCATCCAATAATTGCTGGTCGACTAACGCCGCAGTGTTTTCTCCCTCTTCATATTTAGCCAGTTCCTGGCGCAATTTTTCATTATCATTGGCCAATTGCTGGTTTTCCTGTTCAGTTTGGACAAGATTCGGCAAGGCCGTCTCACTTGTAACCGTTTCACCCAGAACACCGTTGGATTTAAAGAGCAAAATAAATAATATACCCAGAACAAAGGTCCCCAATGTTAACAAATACCGTACATCCTTATGCCATTGCAAACCAGCCCACCCCCTGTCTTCTGTCTCCTGACTCCTGAATAATTGCAAATCCTTAACATCTGTATTGTACCAGAAAAAATACATTTTAAATATTATAAAAACTTGGCTCAAGCCAAATCTTTAAATTAAAAATCAGCCTGTACCAAGTTTAATCGAAAGCCTTAGCTACACTTATGCCAACCCAAAACTATATTTCTGATAATTTTCCGCTGTCGTTGACGACATGAAAATCCTAAAGTAAAAAAAAGGACACTCCCCTAGGTGTCCTTATTATTCGCTCAACCATTCCTCGCCAGCTTTTTTGTAATCGAGGAGTTCTGCCGGTTTAAAATAAAGATTGATTTCCCGCTCAGCACTGGTAAGAGAATCTGAACCATGAATAATGTTACGGCTAATATCCATACCATATGCTCCCCGGATTGAACCTGGATTGGCATTGGCAGGATTGGTAGCTCCCATCATTTCCCTGGCCATAGCTACAACGTTCTTGCCTTCCCAGACCATTGCTACTACAGGAGAAGACATAATGTAACCGACGGTTGGTTCAAAGAAACCTTTTCCTTTATGTTCAACATAATGTTCTTCTGCTAAAGCACGATCTACTTGAATTAATTTCAGACCAACTAATTTAAATCCTTTGGCCTCCAATTTAGCAATAATTACGCCAATCAGCCCCCGTTGTACAGCATCAGGCTTAATCATTAAAAACGTTCTTTCCATACTATTCACTCCTCATTTATTAGATTCAATATTTCTTATAC
>DATMXV010000054.1:0-3738 GCA_035561335.1 Desulfitobacteriaceae bacterium | reverse complement strand
CGCCAAAATGTTTTGTTATCTCATGTAATTTCAAGATCATCATGGACACCTCCCTTACTAACTCTTACTTGCTGCTTTTCTTAAAATAATTCCCATTGTTTTTTCTGCCTGTCTTATACGCCTGACTCCTAACCTCTGACTTCCGACCCCTGACCTCTGACCTCTGATCCCTGACCTCTGACCTCTAACCCCTGACCCCTGACCCCTGACCTCTGACCTCTGACTTCTGACTTCTGACTCTGCTTACTGTTTATTTGTATCCTGTTCCGCTCTTTTGGGAGAACGGTCAAAAATAATCCCGAGACTGCTTAGCCCTTCAGGTTTATAAATCATTAAAATAATAAGGATTATTCCGTAAATTATTATCTGGTACTCTCCGCCTGCCCCCGGTATCAGCAAAGGAACTGTCTCCCGCAGGATTTCGCTTAAAGCCACGATCACTGCCGCCCCCAAGAGAGGTCCCCAGAAAGTGCCCAGTCCTCCGACAACGGCCATAAGGACAAATTCGATTGAGGTATGGTAACTGAAAGCCGCCGGACTGATGAAGGTAACATAAAAGGCATACAATCCCCCGGCCAAACCGGCCAGCAAGGCACTGAAGATAAAGGCCTGCAGTTTAAGGCCGGCACTGTCAATCCCGGCATTTTCAGCGGCATACTCGCTTTCCCGAATGGCCCGGAGCGCCCTGCCTGTCCGGGAATGGACCAGATTATTAATTCCGATTAATAAAAGGGCCATAATAACCCATACCAGAACAAAGAATTTCTGATCACTGTTAAAAGAAAAACTGCCGATATTCAGAAAAGGAATCGCGCTGATGCCGGACGGTCCACCGGTCAATTCCCGGCCTTCATTGAAAAGGATGAAGACCAAAATCCCAAAGCCAAGTGTCGCTAAGGCCAGATAAAGTTCCCGCAGCTTGAGTGTTTGTCTGCCGATCAGGGCAGCAATAATTCCCGGCAGGATAATAGCCGCCAAAAGGGCAGCCGGTGTCGGCCAATGAAAGCGGGTAGTTAAAATGGCTGCTGTATAGGCCCCAAGTCCGTAAAAAGCAGCATGCCCGAAAGATACCTGTCCCGCATATCCCATCAGGATCCCTAAACCCTGAACAACAACAGCATACAGGCCGATAATTATCAAAATACTGAACAGATAATTGCTGTTTACGATTAAAGAGACTATAAAAATCAGCAAGAGAATGCTTATTCCGAATATAGTTGTTTTTTTCATACTTTTCGCCCCATGCCATTTATCTGAGATGGTAATTTAAATCTTGCGTTCTTTTTTTGCTCCGATAATTCCCTCAGGTCTGAAGAGCAGCACCAGGATCAGGATAAGAATGGAGATAGCATCTTTTAAACTGGAAGAAATCAGGCCTGAGCTGAAGGCTTCCAGGATCCCAAGCAAAAGTCCGCCGATAACAGCCCCGCTGACATTGCTTAATCCGCCGATCGCGGCGGCCACAAAACCTTTGACCCCAAGCATAAATCCCATGTCATAGGTAACCATGGTAATTGGGCCGATACTAACTCCGGCCGCCGCCCCCAAACCCCCTGCCGTTACAAATGCCAACAAGGAAATTGTATGAGGATTAATTCCCTGGAGTCTGGCCCCGGTCCGGTTATTAACCGAAGCTTTTACTGCTTTACCCCAATAAGTATGCTCAAAAAACAGGTACATACCGGCAAAAATCACAATCGATAGAGCAAAAATCCAGATACTCTGTGGATTTAAGGCAGCTCCCCCCAGAAAGAGGGGACCGCCTTTTGTAAACGCCGGTAAGGAGTAAGTATCCGTACCCCAGATGAGAAGAGCCAATCCGCGCAAAGAAATAGAAATTCCGATTGTAATAATCAACATATTCAGATTACCGGCCCCGCGGGCCCTGCAGATTGTCAACCGCTCCAGTATTCCTCCCAGTATGGCCACCAGTAAGATGGAAAGGGGAAATACCACGATCATTGGTAGCCCGATTGAACATAAACTGACAGCTATCAGGGCCCCGATTACAACAAATTCACCCTGCGCCAGATTAAGAATACCGGTAATGCTGAAAAGTGAAACAATACTCAAGCCCATCAAAGAATAGATGCTGCCTATTGTAAGCCCGCTGAACAAAAGCTGTAGTAGTTGTTCTCCCATCTAGAAAATACCTCTTTTATTTAATTAATTTCCATTTACCGCTTTCGATTTTGACCATAACCGCTGAATCCGTCTTCAGACCGTTATGATCCTGGGCTGACAGATTGAAAACGCCTGAAATACCAACATATCCCTGGGTATTTTCCAACTCGTCACGGATGGCCGCCCTGTCGGCGCCGCCCTTCTCGATGGCATTAACCAATAAATTGAAGCCATCCACGGCATAACCGCCAAAGGAATTAGGAGCAGAATTATATTTCTTGGTGAACTCGGTGATATAACTGTCAAGCACTTTCTTTTGCGGGTCGTCAGCCGCAATTTGATCAGCAACAGTAAGTTTCCCGATAGGCAGGATAACGCCGTCGGCTGCTCCCTGCGCCAAGTCAATAAAGTTCTGGTTTCCCACACCGTGACTGTGGATAAGGGGAATTGTCAGACCCATGTCTTTGAAATTTTTGGTCAGGATAGAAGCTGAAGGCGGGATTGCCCAGACAATAACTGCCTGTGCCCCGCTGCCTTTAATCTTGCTCAACTGCGGGGTCATATCTTTATCGGCGGCATCGAATTTTTCTTCGGTGACTATAGTAAGATTGTTTTCTTTGGCGGCAGCGTCAAATACTTTCTTCCCGCCGTCACCATAGCTGTTATTCATGCTCATGAAGGCAACCTTTTGCAGATTGTTGCTTTGCAGGTAATCTATGATTTTACTTATCATAACAATATCGCTTTGGGGAGTTTTAAATACCCATTGCCGTTCAGTTACCGGTTCAACAATTGAACTTGCCGCCGCCAGGGAAATCATCGGAATTTTGGCGTTTTGGACTGAAGAGATCATCGCCATGGAAGTACCGCTGGAACTGCCCCCGATTACAGCCAGGACGCCCTTATCGATAAGACCTTTGACTGCAGTAACTGCTTCCTGTTCAGTACTTTTGTTATCCAGGATTTCCAGCTCTACAGGATGACCGTTAATCCCGCCCTTGGCATTGAGCTGCTCAGCCATCATTTTTAAAGTGTCACGTTCCGGTACTCCCAAAGAAGAAGAATTGCCGCTGATATCGATAACAGCCCCAATTTTATAGGCTTCGGCAGCACCCTTCTCTGAATTGGCGCCGCAGCCGCCTGCGACTAGGCTTAAAACCAACAGGAGAACCAAACAGGTTAGAAATTTCCAGGTCTTTGTGTTTTTTTTCATCAAGATACTCCTCCCCTAACATAAAACTCTTTATTATCTATGTAATCCAGATCTCAGTCCCGGTCTGACCATCACCTCCAGGTGTTTAATAATAAAAAAACACTCTTCATCCCTAAGGGACGAAAAGTGTGTTTTCGCGGTACCACCCTGATTGAGCCTATAACAGGCCCCTCTTTAAGCAGGTACGGGAATTAAATTCAATTCCTTATACCCCCTTCCTTTTAACGGTGGAAGTTTCCGTCCTGGCCTACTTTCCGCAGTGGTTTCAGTCAGGCAGTTCAAGAGTGAACCTTCAACATTAGATCCTTTGGCAGCGCTTTCAGTCCCTGACGCTTCCTCCCTGAAAAGTCCTGAATGTTTACTTTACCCTATCATCACTTTACATATTAAATTAATAGAAT
>DATMXV010000053.1:0-3049 GCA_035561335.1 Desulfitobacteriaceae bacterium | reverse complement strand
CATACCCATATTAAACACAACCACATCACCTTCACTTTATAAAATATTGTTTCATATTTTATGCTACAACTTTGAGTGGACTCAAAGTCAATAGGTTTATGCATATTTTTACTCTCACCCTTGCAACCAGCGAAAAAGCTATCCTGGGATATCCAGGATAGCTTTTTTATATGCTGAGAGCGCAGACTTAACTAAACTTTTCCCAAAATGCTTGACTTGGTGTTAACTCCAAATGATAGAATTGCTATTAATAATATATAAATGACGATTGAGAAGCAGTTTAAAAGGAAACGCAACACGGAATCGCCGAAAGTTTATCAGAATAGCTACACCAGTAGGACTAGCTTTGTTAATTTAAATACTCGTAGAAATCCAGGAGAAATCAATAGGAAAAAACGTAATGTCCTTGGAATGCTGGCATTTGCCAAAATCCAGGTGATAAAAATAACGAAAAAAGGGGCCGTGAGAAAAATGGACACATCGAATAACGATCAAGAGAAAAAAGCTCAGGAATTTACCAGGCGTAACTTTTTGAAGTTTGCTGGCGGTACGATGGCAGCATTAGTAGCAATTCCGGCATTTGGCCAGCTAACTGCGCATGCGCAGGAAAGCGGGCAGACGCCGGTGACTTGGGATGGATCACATGCGGTCTCAACGCATGATCCCAGTAAGCCAAATGTATATTTTACACGGGACTTGAGCCCCGCAGGTGTACAAAAGATTTATGAAAAGATTAACCAGGGGATTACCGGTAGAGTCGGGATTAAACTGCATACAGGTGAACCTCACGGACCGAATCTACTGCCTATTGAGTACATTAAAAATCTACAGAGCAAGATTCCGCGTAGCTCAATCGTCGAATGCAATGTTTTGTATAAAAGTCCGCGCAGGGAAACAAAGTCGCATCGTGAAACGATTAAGACCAATGGTTTTGACTTTTGTCCCGTCGATATTCTGGACGAGGACGGAGATGTTATGCTACCGACAGGCGCGAAAGAATTTCTCAATAAACACATAGATAATTTTGGAGGAAAGTTTCCTTTTGAGCCAGGAGTTCATCTGCAGGAAATTGCGATAGGGAAAAATGTGCGTAAGTATGATTCCCTGTTTGTCTATACCCATTTTAAGGGTCATGCAATGGGGGGCTTCGGTGGTTCTTTAAAAAACATCGGAATCGGTATGGCTTCCGGGAAGGTGGGCAAAAGAATGATTCATGGGGATGGTTGGCCACTCGGAAAAGGATTCTTGGAGCGAATGGTGGAATCTGGCAAGGCCATTACTGAGCACTTCAAAGGTCATATTACTTATATGAACGTTTTGAAAAATATCTCGGTTGACTGCGATTGTGCTGGGGCTAGTGCTGCTAAACCGACTTGCAATGACATCGGGATTATTGGTTCGACCGATATTCTGGCTGCTGACCAGGCTTGTGTAGACTTGCTTTATCAGATGCCTGCCGACCAACGTCATGATATCGTCGAACGCATGGAATCCCGCCTTGGCTTGCACCAGCTCGAATACATGGAGATACTGGGAATGGGCAGTAGAGAATATAATCTGATAGAAATTTAATGTGTTTTTGGTATATCATGTTGGTCTGGTCTGCTGATTTTGATAGTATGAGCAGTTAATTTTATACACCTATTGAAAATATGAAAAGCAGCTAGGGTTCGGCCCGGCTATGAATATAGTACCTCCTCCCGTAGGTTTGCTATTGACAATAAAAAAGACACAAGATGCTTGTGTCTTTTTTATGTCGACCGAGCTGAAAGCGGTTCTAATAAAAAAAAATATTCATGCAAGGGTAGTTTATGCGTGCCCTTTGAATTGCTCGGCAAAATCCTTGCTTTTGATTCTTTTTCCATTCTTTTCTTACAGGCTGATTAATTCATAATCGCGGCTACCCATGCCAATTTCCTCCCCATGTTGCATTTGGACAGTAGCGTCTATGTGCGGGCGCAAACCATGAAACTTGTCAGCACCAGCCTCAAAATTGCGATCGAGAAGAGAAGCAGAGAAGCCAAGCTGTTTATTGACTAGATCATAACTTGCCTGATCAATAGCAACTGGATCGGTGGATGCCAAAAAACCAATATCAGGAACAATTGGCGCATCGCTCCACGACGCACAGTCACAATCCGGCGTGATATTCAAAAGAAAGTTGATATAACCGATACGTTTCTCGTGTGCCTTGGCAACTCCATATCCGTATTCGGTCATTCGTTCCAGAAAGGCTGCTAGGTCTGTCGCCCAGTCCATGCCATTGGCCTTTACAGGACAAACCGTTAAACACTCGCCACAGCCGATACACGCATCCAAGGAGACACTTGCCTTCTTTTTATTCACAACAATCGCTTTTTCCGGACAAACTACACTACATTTTTCACAGCCAACGCATTTATCCTGATCGACTGTAATCTTGAGCGCATGCTGCTCTTTTTTTCCAATTGCAGGTGCTCCACCCATGGCAAGGTTTTTTATCGCCCCGCCGAAGCCCGCCATCTCATGCCCCTTAAAGTGAGATAATACAATCATGCTGTCGGCACTGACAATATCTGTAGCCAGTTTCACCTTAGTAAAGTGCTTTTTATCAATCTGTACTTCAGTCATGCTTCCACTGCGTAATCCATCGGCAATGATAAGAGGTGCCCCTGTAACGGTATAATCAAAACCATGTTCCAATGCGGTCAGTAAATGATCAACCGAATTATGCCGGCTTCCTGAATAAAGCGTATTCGTATCGGTTAAAAACGCTTTGGCACCTTTTTCCTTGATTTTATCGACTACCTGACGTACAAAAACAGGATTAATAAAGCCATCGCTGCCGCGTTCACCAAAGGTTAGCTTTATAGCTGTGAGGTCATTCGGCTGAATAAAATCATTGAAACCGGCGCGATCAAATAGGCTCTTTATCTTGCTGATTTTATTATTCTTGTCTGTTCTCGTTCGCAAATTTGCAAAATATACTTTGCTGGACATGTTTTTTTCCCCTTTCTAAATACAAGTTAAAGTGTGGTTTGCATTTTATGTTACAACTTTGAGTTAACTC
>DATMXV010000052.1:0-5872 GCA_035561335.1 Desulfitobacteriaceae bacterium | reverse complement strand
AAATATCCCTAAATATCCCTGACCACCCAAATCATCTTATTCTCAAAACCGTCCCAGCCCTGCCATTTTGTCTGGACCCCAGCCAAAAGAATTTCTATAATTTCAGGTGTAATCTCTTCACCCATAACAACCAGGGGAATTCCCGGCGGATAAGGCGAGATGGTTTCCGCGGCAATTTGCCCGCAGCTTTCCCGCAAAGGCAAGCGCTTCCTGGGAGCAAAAAAAGCCTGACGGGGCGACAGTCGTTGAACCATTTCAGGATATTCCTTAACCGGCAGCTTTTCCGGCTTAAAATCTTCAAACTGATTTCCGGCGGCGGAATCGGCTAAACTTTGTAAGCCTTTGGTTAACATCCTGACATCCTCGCGGGTATTTCCAATCCCTAAAACAAAGAGAATATTCTCCTGGTCCCACAATTCCGGTTCAAGCCCATAATTTTGTCTTAAATAGTCAACACAAGCGTAAGCAGATCTTCCCAATGACCTGGTGTTAACCAAGATCTTTGACCAATCAATTTGTTTTATTCCATAAGTTCCGGCATCATTCTCATTAAGAATACGCAGAAAAGCCCCTGCCTTTACCTGAAGATTCTCTACTTCCTCATGTAAGATTTCCCAATGTTGTTCACTTGCCAAAGCGAACTCCCCGGCTGATTCCAGAGAAGCCAGCAGCAGGTAACTTGGGCTGGAAGACTGCAGCATTTCCAAGCACTGCCGTAATCTTTCCCGGCAAATACTTTTGCCCTGAAGATGCAGCATTGCCGCCTGGGTCAAGGCACTCAGGGTTTTATGCGTACTATGCAAGACCAGGTCTGCGCCCAGAGCCAGGGCACTTGGCGGAAACAACTGCCCCAGATAATGAGAACCATGGGCCTGGTCTACCAGGACAGGACATGCCGCTCCCTGCCTGTCCCGGTCACCCATAAGCTTTGGCAGATCCGGAATTGTTCCGTAATAACTGGGATAAGTAAGATGACAGGCTGCTATTGCCTCCCAGTCTGCCTCCCCGATATCAAGGTCTAATCCTAAAGGCAAATTAAACTCCGGATGAATAATCGGAGCCAAAAATTCCGGTACCAATCCGGTCAAAACCAAAGCAGATATCACAGACTTATGAGATTGGCGGCTAACGAGAACCTTCTTACCCTCCGCCCTTTCCCCCAGAGTCAAAAACATCGCCTGATTACCTGCAGTACCTCCGTTAACAAGGAAGAAACTTTCCTCTGCGCCAAAAATCAGAGCTGCCCTTTGCTGGGCCCGGGCAATTATCCCTTTCGCCAAAGACAGTTGATCAAGCCCCGGCAGTTCTGTTAAATCCAACTTGGGAAAATCCAGATCACGAAAAAACTCCTGCTGTCCTTTATGCCCAGGAGTATGAAAAGAGCGCAGTCCCAGTTGGCAATAATTTTGTAAACCTTCTCCCAATGCCGGCATAGGCTAACCCCCTTGCATTGGGTATTTTCATTCCATTTTATCACATCTTTGCTGAGAATGCATCTCCGCCTGACACAGATCCCAAAGCTAATACAGACCTATGACTTTTACCCGGGAAGGCCCCTTGAATATTGCCTTCCGGATACAAGCCAGGATAAGCTGATAATCCCGGCTGCCGGTCTCCATCGCCAAAATAGACTGCTCACAATCTGAACAGAAAAACTTTCCCCGGATCCGGAAACCATCATATAAACCCAGTGCCGGAATCTGGCCGCAGTGATAACAGACAGGATAAATATTCCCTTTCAAACTAAGCCCCCCTCAGAAATAACCAAATATTAACAACTACTTCTATTATTGCCCTGTACCCACAGGATTAATCGGAGGGTTAAAAGATGACCCGCCATTTTCCCATTTAAAATTAATACTTACTGTTATCGGGAATTCCGGCAAGAGCTCCTGCCATTGATCCTTTATTTCTTTCCAATATTTCGGTTTGCTTTGCTCAATCTTCCGTCCTATGCCTAAAAAATCAATCCCTAACTCACGGCTTTTATTTATGGCGGCTTCACATTCATCTATAATTAAATTTTTAATAGCTTCAGAGGCATCTTCGACAGCTTTAAGATACTCCTCCGGTGACCTTTGTATTTGTTCCAGGGAAACCTCATCTAAATCAGCACTCAGCTGGATTTCGTAGTTAATTCCGTATTTATTATCTTTTTTTTCTATCCTTGCTTTGGTTTTTGTCTTTATTATCCGTCCGCCAATAAATAAATTGTCCTGCCCATTATTTATCTTTGCATTCAAATAACGCTGTTTAACCTCATTATGTAACCACATAAAGCCTTTTGTCTCTTCATCCGTAAGCAGGGTTCTAAGTTTATCTCCCTGAAATACCCCCGCTCCGGAAAAATGAATCTCTTGCGGCTTTTCTCCATCTTCAGTCACATATTCAATTCCCTGTTCGCCGGGTGCTACTCCGAAGGCTAATGGAATTACCGGCGCACTGCTTACGTTTGCCAGGAGTGTTAAATAATGCCCAAGACGCACTGTAGGAAAGGTTGATGATAAGTCACCACTCTCGATATCATCTAAAAGCGTCAGGGAGACAAGTTGATTGGTGCGCAGTTTTATATTCAGCAAATCCTTGGCCTTTCCCTTGGCAATCACTAAATAGGTCGTCCGGCGGAATTGATAATATCTGTGAAAGAAATCTACTATTTTATTTATCCCCTCTCTGGCTACATCCTCCCCGATCACAATAATTTTAACAGTACCGACAAACGGCTGGCGGGAAATAGTCTTATAAATACTCTCGGTAGTATCCCGCATGCTGAATCCTTCGGCACTTATCGTATAATCCTCAACTCCTCCCCCCGCTTCCCCGGCTTTTTTGGGCAATCCTATTTGGTAAGTCACCTGATATGTCCCCGGCTTGCTACCGTAATCTATACCCATCCCAAATACAAAGCCCAAGGACTCAACTTCTTCTTTTCCCCAACAACCACTGAGGGGTAAGACCATAATAATAAGAAGCAGAACACAGGCAACCATTCGTCTTATCACTTCCTGGAACCCCTCCTTCGCCAACGTTCCACGAGCCAGAGCAAGGGAATCCAGGCCAAGGTAAACGGTAAAACAAAGTATTCATCTAAGATCCCCAGTTCCAGGAATACCTGTGATCCACCACGCTGCAATACAGCAATTACTAAAAGAATCAGGCTGATACCGATATACAACCAAAAACTTTTTTTTAAACCAAAGAGATATTGCAACCCCCAAATTATGATGAAAAATACTGCTGTAGTTTTAAGGATTATAGCACCCAGCCATAAACCCAAAAAAACAGATTCTATCCCCGATATAGTCTTGGCAATATCAATCATTTTTCCCAGGGAAAGAAGCCCTATATTCAGACGCGCTGCCTCCGTCGGGCCAAAAATTAAAATTTCCATAACCGTAACTACAGTCTGGATAGTTGCCACTAAAATAACCGCCCGCCAAAGTCCGCTCTTCAGCCTGGCCTTTTCACCTGTCGGTATAAATGGCAGGAGCCCCGCTAAGAAAAGAATATATTCCATGGAAAAGGGTACTACCTTATAAGTTCCCATCAGAACAGGTTTAAATCCATTGGCTAAAACCGGATAAAATTCATCCCATTCAAAACGGGGAATCGATAAAACTAAGGTTAATAACAAACCAAGCAGAACAAGAGGAAAGGAAAATTCGCTGAAGCGTGCCAGGACCTCTATGCCTGCCCAGGCTAAAGCAATAACAAGTACCAGTATTCCTAATGCTAAAACAGACTCAGGCATAAGCGGAATTATCATCCGTTTATAGGTATCTACCCCACGCGCCACATACATAGCAGTTAAATAACCGGCCAGCAAAGTATAATAGAAAGCGATCGCTTTCCCGACCCATTTCCCAAACACCTTTTCGGATATCTGCAAAAGATTCTGCCCGGGATAATTTTGCATAAAAGAGAGTATCATCAGTCCCCAGGGAATGGTAATCAGATATCCGGGCATAACCGACCACCAACCGTCCCGCCCTGCAACCCCGGCAAGTATTTGCACAATGGCAAAAAAACCGGTACCCAAAAGGACCCCGGAACTTAAAATCATAAACTGGTGATAGGAGATTCTTTCAATCATTATTTCCTCCCTGATTTAGGTTCTGCGGTATCAATCAATTGCGGTCTGCGCTTTTGGGCCCAAAGCGGCGCTACCACAAAAACATCTTGTAAAAACGATCTGATGCGCAGGGGCACTATCGGACTAAAATAGGGGACCCCAAAACTGCGCAGGCTTAAAACATGGATCAACAAACCATATAAGGCAACTGAAACCCCGAAAAAGCCTGTAGTTCCGGCCAATATAGTCATAGGAAGCCGAATTAAACGTACAGCTATAGCCATGTCATAAGCAGGAATTCCATAACTTGATACCGCAGTAATCCCAACAATGATTACCATTATCGGGCTAACCATACTGGCCTTTACCGCCGCGTCTCCAATTACCAGGGCCCCGACAATCCCAATAGTTTGGCCGATAGGTTTCGGCAGGCGTAATCCCGCTTCCTGCAGGATCTCTAAGATAATAATCATTATCATTGCTTCCCAAAGCGCCGGAAACGGAACCCCCTCCCGGCTGGCCGCAATACTCAGGGCTATGGAAGTAGGGAGGATTTCCTGGTGAAAAGTTGTGGCGGCTATGTAGACACTGGGGGCCAGCAGAGCAATAGCAACCCCAAAATAGCGGATAAAGCGGACCAGGATCATTATCATCGCCCGTTCATAGTAGTCCTCGCTTACTTGTAAAAACTGCGAAAACACTGCCGGGACAGTCAATGCTATCGGGGTCCCGTCCACCATAATTCCGACTTTTCCTTCCAGCAGTTCTGACGCCAGGGCATCAGGGCGTTCAGTATATGCTACCTGGGGAAAGGGGGAATAGGGATTATCCTCAATCATTGCCTCCAGGTACAATGACTCCAGCACCCCGTCTATTTTGATCTGGCCTAAACGCTTTAAGACCTCGGAGATAACATCAGGACTGGCTATATTTTCTACATATACAACAACAACATCCGTTCTGGACAGATCACCAATTTTTAAGGAAACCAAACGGAGGGAAGGATGTTTAATCTTTCGTCTTATTAAGGAAGTATTAATGCGTAAGGTTTCTGAAAAACCCTCACGGGGCCCCCTGACAATACTCTCTGTTTCCGGTTCCGTTACTCCCCGGTTAGCCCAGCCCCGTGAACCTATTACTAAAGCTTCGTCAGTTTTGGCAATAAACAGGACTGCATCCCCTGACAAAATTGCATCCAGAGCTTCGCCCACTTGGCTGATTTTTTTAAGTTCATTGGCCGGGGCTAAACTTTCTTTAATAGTCTCCAAAGCCGTTGTAACAGTCATTTGCATTAATTCCGGACGCCCGGCTGAGTCAAGCATCAGGGCCTTTAAGATAAATTGATCCAGCAAGTGCTTATCCACCAGTCCGTCTACAACGACCAAAGTACAAGGCACAGACTCTTTTCCCCGAAGAATAAAATCCCGGAATATAATATCACTGCTTTTCGATAAGACCTCACGTACCTGGTCAATCGAAAGCGGTTGGGACCATTTTTGCTCAATAGGTAAGGGATCATGTTTGCGAATTCTTATTTTCTTTTTAGGACGAACCGTCAGCTCCTTGAACATTTTCAGCCAGTTAAGCAATCTCTTTTCCCCCGAATTCATAAAAAATAAGTAAGATAATTTTTCTTATTTTGTCCTATCCCTGCCAGGTTATGCAGTTTTCCTTTTTTCTTTAAACCTTAAAACTGCTCCGGCTTGCTTAAACGGTTTATCTCCAATCAAGTTTTGTACTGAATGGGGGTACGGTCAGACTAAATAAAATACTAAGAAAAGACAAGCCTTATTCCTATAC
>DATMXV010000051.1:0-5908 GCA_035561335.1 Desulfitobacteriaceae bacterium | reverse complement strand
GCAACAAGATTATGGTCTCTATATTTATTAAACTTTTTTAGCGGACGCCCTCACACTCTTCCGGGGACCGGAATAACTTATAAGTGACTGTAAAATCTTGCCAGCAAGAGGAGCGTACCCCGAATGAGTGTTGTCTTATCTGCCCGGACACCGGCGCAAATTGCCTCCGATATTAACTCAATTAAACGCCGGACCGACAAAATCATGCTTGAAAACTACGTTCAGATCGGGCGCTGCCTGACGGAGGCCCAGGCAACGGTTCCCTATGGAGAATGGAGTAAGTGGCTGAAAGAAGAGGTCAACTATTCCCGGCGGACAGCTTATTATTTGATGAAGATTTACCGGGAATTCGGGCCTAAACTCGCCTCCCTTGACGGGGGCTTGTCCGAAGTTGTGCACCCGGGTGCACAACTGGGTTTTTCCCAGGCTGTCATCCTCCTGGAGATTCCGTCCGAGGAACGGGATAAATTTATGGCCTGCCATGATGTTGAAAACATGAGCAAACGGGAGCTGCAGGAGGCTGTTCAGGAAAAGAAACAGAGCGGGGAACCAATCCCGGTCGTAAGCCAGGCACCAGCCACAGGCGTAAGCGGACCGATCCCGGTCGTGCACGTAGTCAAAAAGCTGAGAAAGGTACCGTACAAGACCGTGCAGGTAAGCGACGCTACCAATTCCCAAAGCCTGAAGTATGACGAGGAATTTGACCTGCAACGCGATATCCTGATCAAAACCTACGATGAAATATTCAAAATACTTTTTGCCCAGAACAGGATCGACACGGCGCGCAAAGAAGCCAACCGGAAAAAGGCCCTGGAGATATCGACCAAAATGGTTCAGATGCTGCAGGAATATCCACCGGCGATTAGAACCAATTTATAAATTTAGAGTGAACCATATCAATCATATCAACCGAACAATGAACAATGGTTGTCCGATAAGTAAATCTCAACTGTCTTTTCTGTTCTTAATCACTATGATTTATACTAACGCAAAAGACAGTTCATAGCATAAAACAAGCTTCTTCAGGAACTGGGGAAACCCGAAAAAAAGCCCTTCGAGATCGTAAAGCTCACGGATAGTACGGGTAAAATCATCCTGCCAGGTGAGGGCAGCAATCTGGACGATATACCGTTTACCTATAGAAATGGCGCGCTGATTATCGACTACAATAACCGCGTCTTTGACAAGAATAAGGTCTTTTTTGGCAAAAAAATGTCGATGAAGGGAGAGGCGAGAGCCGCCTACGGAGCCAATAACACCGTGGAGGTCGTCTGGACGATACGGTATTTCGAGGTTGGGGCTGAGGCAGACCTCTACATTGAAGGCAGGATGTCCGGCAGCCGTCCGCTCCCGGCGGCGAACCCCTGATGAGCCCCGTTCTGCACCTGGAGCTTTTCGGTGCGTCTGCCGCCTTCCAGTCCTACGGCCTGTTCGCGGCGCTGGCCGCCGCCGCAGGCGTTGTGCTGGCCATCGTCATGCTGCGCAGGGAGCGCCTAGGCTTCCTGCGCTCTTTGGTGCTGCTGGCGGCCATGGCCGTGTGCTTCTTCATAGGCGCGCGCCTCTGGAACTGGGCGGTGAACCCCGGCGGCTACGCTGGAGACCTGACCCTCTTCTCCTTCAGGATGGCTGGCTTTTCGCTCTACGGGGGCATAGCGGGCGCCTTCGCGGCGTTTTTGGCCGTGACCTTCGTCTTCAAGCATAGCCGTTGGCCACTCCTCGACGCCTTCGTGCTGCCCGCGGCGGCGGCCCTGGTAGTGGCGCGGGTGGGCTGCTTCCTCAACGGTTGCTGCGGCGGCAAGCCCACTACCGGCTGGCTGGGCATGCGTTTCCCAGCCGGACCCGGCGAGACCGTCCTGTCCATCCAGACCCTGCCCTTCCTGGGCAGCGTGGAGGTGGACCTGAACCCGCCCCAGTACCCCACGCAGCTTATGGAGCCGGCGCTGGCGCTGCTCGGGCTGGCGCCGGCGCTCTGGCTGTATTTCCGCGGCAAGGTCTCCGCAGGCGTGCCGTTCCTGGTGTACGGCATCTGGTTCACGGCGGTACGCTGGGTCCTGCTCTATTTCCGGACGCTGACGTATCCCGAATACGTGGTTAATATTATATACCCGCTCATATATGCCGTGCTGCTCGCGGGCGGGCTGGCGCTGCTGATTCAAAAACTGAGCCAGACGTGCGTGGAACTACTAGAATCCGGGAAAAAAGCTCCCCCATTGAGATAAGAGGAAGGCCGCAGCAAAGCTGCCCGGGGAACCCTGAACTTATGAAAAATCCGGGATCTATACAGGATCATTAGTTTTGCAAAAAGAAATTAATTAATTGTTAAGTATAAAGAGCCTATGAGAAACGAAGAAAAATAGAGAAATTCAGCGATAAACCTGCAATAATAACAAAAAAGCCTTATAATTAGAGATGAGGGTAGTCCCTGTCCATACTCTAATTATAAGGAGTTAAATATGCAGGACAAGGATACTACATCAACCACATTTTTTCAACTGTTTCGACCAATTTTAAGTTCAGATCTTTGGATAAATATCTACAAGAAAGTTCCAGGGACTGATAAGTATGTTAAGAAGCTGAAAACAGTTCAACTATTTGAGCTGTTAATCCATGCGGAAATGTCCCAATATCGATCCCTGGAGGAAATAAGTCAAAGCCTGGAAGATGATGAATTAAGTAAAGTCATACATCTTGATTCGATTAGCCCTTCTACTATTTCTCCTAGATTAAGGAAACTTCCTCTGGAAGTCACTCGGATTCTTTTTAACTCAATCACTTCCCAAATGGGTAGAGAATTAGGGTTTAAGCGCCTTAGTCAAACATTAGGTCGCTTGTATTTAATTGATTCAACAACCATCAGTCTTTGTCTCTCACAATACTTATGGGCGGATTTTCGTAAAACCAAGGGTGGAGTTAAACTACATCTACGACTTAAGTTTGACGGTGAGTCCAGCCCTGACAAAGGAATTATTACCCCGGCACGTCCTGCAGATAAAACGCAAATGGATGATTTGGTTGTTGATGAAAAAGACGCTCTTAATGTTTTTGACCGCGCTTATGTCGATTACAAAAAGTTTGACGCTTATTGTGAAAATGGTATTCGCTTCACCAGCCGTTTAAAGGAAAATGCCCTTATCGAAGTGATTGAAGAGTATTACTACTTATAATCTATAATTTTTGCCACTACAGAAACAACTGATGTACTGATGTGATAGCTGTAATAGTTGAACTTAACCAATTATGCCCCGTAGGATTACTGTACATCAACGGTTCATTATGGCAATAAGTATACAGATTCAGACTTAACGGATCATTCCGATCACCTGTCACCGTATCTTCACTCAAAAACCTGGCTATGGCCGGATCATAGTACCTGGAATTAAGATAATACAATCCACTCTCCTTATCATACTGGTATCCGGCATTGAGAATGTTATTGCTAAAGTTAATACTGAAAACTCAAGCCAGGATTCAGACGACTCAATTCCAATTTTTTCTCTTTTCCCAAATTGTCTATAAATAGTTTTTCCAGGTTGGGCATAACCTCCCTGAGATTCATAATATCAACATTGACTTTACATCTTATGAACTTAAGATGCTTAAGCTTTTCCAATCCTCCAAAGGCGGACAAGGGGACTTCATTCGGATTGGTATTAATAATTAAAGATTCGATACTGTGAAAGGTTTTTATGGTGCTTAAATCCAATTTTTTGCAACTATCGATCAACATCCATGTTACCCCGCTATTGTCTCCTACGAACCTTTCAAGTTTCCGGCAGCTGATAATGTCCATCGTTCTGAGTTGTTTGAGCAAAGCCAGATCACCTAATTCGGAAAACTTACCTAAGGAAAATTTTAGATGTTCCAAGGGTAAATCGGTCCATTTGTCAAATGGCGGATGCGGACAGTAACCTAACTCGATATATTTGATTGTTTTGCTTGCACTTATAGCTTCATAATCATCTTTTCTCGCATACACAAGTGTCAATTCTTCAATAGGCGCCTGCGCAATATTCGCTATACTGCGGGAGTGATTTTTCCCCGTGTCAATATAAAGATAACTGCCGTTTGTGAGATACTCTAGTCCGTCCAGTGTTTTAATCTTATATCCGTAAATAAAAACATTTGTTAAATTGGGAAACCCTTTAATAATCCTAAGGTCTTTTAGATCCGAGTTATATGATATATGCAGCGTTTTCACCTTCTCTATTCCTTCCAGCCGGCTAAAGTATTCAGCCATCTGGTCTCCATCTACATCCTCACCTTTAAAGTTCTGAAGTTCAATGGTATCGTAGCCTGTTTCTATTGTTTTCAGTAGATAAATCTCAGATTCCTCAATAATAATATTTCCCAATACCTTATTTTTTTCCATAAAGCCATCCTTTCCTTGAAGATACGTTTCATCAACAATCAGCTAAGATAAGGATCTATTACCGGTAAACGGGGATTCAGAAGACCCGGCATAAAATTTCCCCAAAAATCGGTTGTCCCCCAGAGTAATTCCCCTTCCTTCTTCCAAAAATCAAACTCACTTCTATCGGTATAGCTTTTTTGTCCGTTCATTGGACCTGATATATAATTTTTCCAGTAAGAGTCCCCACTGAACCATCCCCCATCTTGCATCTGAAGGGTAAATATTCCCCCCTGATCCTCAAGAACATAAGGTGCATAGATATAATGGGACATCTTTTCTTCCCGAATTATTTCAAAAATACCCAGTAAGGCGAAGGCGCCGCTGGCAGCGGAGGTACTAACCTTAACGCCGCCTCTCAACGTTAGGTTCGGCTCACCGATCTGAACTTTATACGTCTGTGCCCATCTTATTCGGTGAGGCTCTGTTGCCGCATTAATTACATTTTTGATTTCCACTTTCTTTCCTTTTCTTATTTTATTGAGTATTGTTTGCTCAGCAGAGCGAAGGGCCTCATTCCGCGCACTCAATAACGTGCCTCTACCGGAGGCGGCTACATCCAATTCAGCAATGACTTCATACGTAGTAACCGTAGTATCCGCAGCCGTAACAAGCTTATTCCATTTGTGTCTGCTGCCAACGCGTTGAAGAAGGTCCTGGGCCGTTGCGCCCACATAGGCAACAGGATTACCATTTTCAAAACCTTCAATGACATAAACATGCCCAACCGGAACTGCGCCACCCATCCCATTATAACCCAAGAATGGAAAATCAGTTGAAGCAAATAGTCGATATGGAGAAATTGATTTAGAATTAATATCACTAGACGATTTTAATATCAGCGACCATGGCATAGGATTTTGAATATCTGAATCTCCAGAGCTTTGGCTATTTCCAAATATCAGATTAGTTATATTACCAATAATATTTTGTAACATTCCGCTACTACCGGAAACACTGTTACCACCGGAGGAACTTCCACTACCTGATGAACTACTACTGCTTGAGGAACTTCCGCTATTGTTTGAAATATAATTACTAACTGCTGTTCCAACAGCAACGGCTGTACTAATGACTGCACCAATAAATGCCCCTATCGAAAAATGACCTGTAGGATCACTGTACATCAACGGCTCATTGTGGCAATAGGTATACAGATTCAGACTTAACGGATCATTCCGATAACCCGTCACAGTATCTTCACTCAAAAACCTGGCTATGACCGGATCATAGTACCTGGAATTAAGATAATACAACCCACTTTCCTTATCATACTGGTACCCGGCATAGAGAATGTTATTGCTAAAGTTTCCCGTCTGCTCTTTAACATTACCGAAAGCATCATAATAGTAAGTTGCCTGGACAGTCCCGCTTGAATCCACCAGTGCCGTGACATCAGCATGCCCGTTATACATGTAGTAGAGGGTAACGCCACTTACCGTCCTCGAGATAAGACTTGTCCCCTGAACATTCCGGGCTGTCTGGTTATTTACTCCATCC
>DATMXV010000050.1:0-7571 GCA_035561335.1 Desulfitobacteriaceae bacterium | reverse complement strand
ACCTCAGCTTGTCCGCCCAGCTTGCCCTCGGTACCCACTTCCCGGGCTACCCGGGTTACCTCGTGGGCAAATGTACTAAGTTGATCCACCATAGTATTAATTGTATCTTTAAGTTCCAGAATCTCCCCCTTGGCATCAACGGTGATATGCGTGGTTAGGTCGCCCATGGCAACGGCAGTAGTAACTTCAGCGATATTGCGTACTTGGTCCGCCAGGTTGGCATTCAAGAGGTTGACGTTGTCAGTTAAGTCTTTCCAGGTACCGGAGACGCCTGCCACCTCAGCCTGCCTGCCCAGTTTGCCCTCAGTACCCACTTCTCGGGTTACCCTTGTGACCTCGGAAGCAAAAGTACTGAGTTGGCCCACCATAGTGTTAATTGTGTCTTTAAGTTCCAGAATCTCCCCCTTGGCATCAACGGTGATATGCTCGGTAAGGTTGCCCTTGGCGACGGCAGTAGTAACTTCAGCGATATTGCGTACTTGGTCTGCGAGGTTGGCATTCAAGAGGTTGACGTTGTCAGTTAAGTCTTTCCAGGTACCGGACACACCTTCCACCTCAGCTTGCCTGCCCAGCCTACCCTCGGTACCCACTTCCCGGGTTACCCTTGTGACCTCGGAAGCAAAAGTACTGAGTTGGTCCACCATAGTGTTAATTGTATCTTTTAGTTCCCGAATCTCACCCTTGGCATCAACGGTGATATGCTTGGTAAGGTCGCCCTTGGCGACGGCAGTGGTAACTTCTGCGATATTGCGTACCTGTTCCGTTAGGTTGGCAGTTACCAGGTTTACATTGTCTGTTAGTTCTTTCCAGGTGCCGGAAACGCCTTCTACCTCGGCTTTCACACCCAGTTTGCCCTCGGTGCCCACTTCCCGGGTTACCCGGGTCACCTCGGAAGCAATCGTGTTGAGTTGATCAACCATGGTATTAACTTTTTCTGCTGTTCGTAGAAATTCCCCAGTAGGGGATCCTGCTTCAATTTCCAACGGCATGGTTTGTGTGAGATCGCCCTTTACCACAGCGTCAATCACCCGGAACATTTCCGCTGTGGGCTGGACCATATCAGTAATAAGGTTATTGACAGAGTCTGCGCAAACTGCCCACGAGCCGCTGGCGTTTTTCAACCTGACACGATGAGAGGTTTTACCGTCTTTTCCAACGATTATACGACACTGCTCCAGCTCAGAAGCCAGCTTTTCATTAGCTTCAATAATATCATTCAGGGTGTCGGCAATTTTCCCGGCCAGACCAATTTTATCTTCTGGTAATCGAACCGTAAAATCACCTTTTTTTACAGCAATTAAAATCCGCAGCAATTCACGGGTATCCAATACATCCAAAGGTGTCTGTCCTTTTTCCTGATCAGTTTCATCCACTGATTATCCATCCCTTTCTTTCGACACTCCGTTTTGTATATCAAGCTGAAAAATGTCGCTAAATCCCTAAAATGTTACCCATAGATCAAAATAAATAAAATAATATCCAAACTCTTACATTCTCTCACATTCTTTTACATTCTACATTTTATCTAAGTATTCCTCCAGAAATTAAAGATAATTATTAACTGCCTGTTGTAATCTTGCTCTTATAATATTAAAGAAAATAAGGAGATCCCGATTGTAACGGGTCCCCTTATGAAGAGTAAGCCTTATCAAGACAAGATAGTCCTGAGATTAAGATTGTAAGATATAAATCAAAGTAAACAACATAGTCGAAACTTTTATAAAAAGCTATAATTAAAAAACGGCTTAAGATCCAAGGAGCAAACTGTTTTTCTCCTCGAGTGAAGTAAAATCATTGGCTTTAAGCATTTTTTGGGAGACGGTAAAGAGGGTATCCTTTATGAAAATAATCCTCTCGATCATTTTGGCACTGTCAGGATAATATTGCCCGGCTTTCAAGAGGTCCGCATCCTCCAGATGGGTGATTTTACCTCTCAGGGTAAAGCCCTTGAGCAGGTCCAACTGATAAATATAAGCGCCCTGGAAGGTGAATTGCCCGTATTCCGGAATATCCTCTGCTGAATTTACTTTTCCGGGGTTTTTTATTTCCAGAAGCCTGACCGGAAACGCTAAAATTCCTTTCTCCTGATCGAACAACAAGGCCTTGTGATTTTGAAGCACTTCGGAATCAGTCCCGCGATCGCCAATAGTTGTTTTAAACATCTCTACAGGATTGGTAACATCAGTTACATCAAAGACGGCAAGTTTAAGGCCCTGGTAAAAGGCAGTTTGGTTTATTTCGATGGTTTCTTTGCCGAAACCGATGATATGATTCTCATCATAAGGGTGGAGATAGTCGCTGAATCCCGGTATTTTCAAAGCACCTAAAATTGCCGGGGCGGCGGGGTTTTTGAGGTCCAGGACGAAAAATGGGTCAACTTTCTTAAATGTTACCAAATAGCCGCGGTCCCCCATAAAGCGCGCGGAATAGATCTTCTCTCCCGGGGCGATATCTTCGATTTTGCCTGTTACCTGGAGGGCCTGGTCCAGGATATAAACATTATTTTTAGAGGCGGACTGATCGGTTCTCCAGATTTCGCCCGTAGTTGTGGCGACCCTGAAGTAACTGTTATTTTCGTCCATGGAGAACTGGTTAAGGATGCTCCCCGGGACTTCCCCCTTGGCCTTAAATATCGTTCCCCCTGCCGTTAAGCCGAACTTGTAGAGCATGGTCGTTGCTATTGGATAATCTGGTTCACGCAGGCCGGGCAGTGGGGAAGGGGAAGCGGAATCAGAATCGGGCGCCGTTTGTGGGACGTCCGCTGCAGGCTGGGAGCCTGGGGAAGACTGAGCAGGTTCAGCTGCGGGGGCAGGCTGATCAGGGTTAGCGGGCAGCTGATATTGAGTTACGGCAACATAGAGATTTGAGGCCGAAGTATAGATATTCTGACCTGAACCAAGATATGAGGAAACCTGCATTTCCTTAGCGCTTTGCTTCAGATCAAGGGCGGCAACCAGTAAGTAATTGGGTTCGGTACAATTGGGAAAGTAATGAATATCGTCATAGCCGATAGTTACAAATTCCTCTTGGCCGGCAGTATCCCGGTAAGCCGGCAGGGGCGGTTCTTCCCCCTGATCCAAAATCCGGTATGGATCCAAATACTTGTTGGCTATGAAATAAAGGTTGGAACCAACCTTGCGCGAAGACACATATGTTCCGTCAAGTTCAACCTCCCGGAGTTTCCGGAGGTTGGTTTTATCGGCCAGGTCATAAATAATTACCCTGGAAGTCGACCAATCCAAAACCGGCGGATAAATCCGAGTTTTGGAACCCTGCTGAGCTTTTGTGTCCGGGGTGGCTGCTCCGCCTTCTTCCTGATAAAAAGCACTGCCGATCAAGACAAGATATTGCTCATCGACATAAAGCTCCTGGGGGCGAAATTTCCCCTCTTCAAAGGCGATGCGGCTGACCACACTCATCTGCTCAGGAGGATAGGCCTGAGCAACAATCAGTTCCTGATTGTTCACCTGATAGATATATTGACCATCGTTTTTGATAATATCGGCTTCATCGACCCCGGCTACCTGCAGATTGGTTGTGGAATAATCAGCGCTTTCCCCAAGACCGGACGAAGCGGGCGCTTCAGCTGGTGATGTCGGGGCGGCCTTATTGAGTGACTGGCTTGACTCGTCCCTGGCTCCGGAGAATCCTCCCTGTCCCAATAACACTCCGGAATTCCTTGCCTCGGCCAAAATACTGCGCAGTTTCTCGGACGTTCCGAGCACAGGCAGGTTTTGTTCTTTGGTCAGTTCTTCACTGGCCACTTGTTTTAGGTCCGTCATTATGATGACGACCAATAATAGCGCAGCCGGGATAATCAGGGCCAGGAAAGACCGGGCTTTTTTCATCGTAAAATCCTCCTCATAAACCTAAAATTAAAATACTATTAACCTTATACCTTTTAGGCGGCAGGCAGCGGAAATAAGCGGATTATTCCCGCCCTGTCTTCTATAGACGTACCGATGGAGTTAAAACTGACACTTCAGACAGGTAATCCTTTGGAATATTTATAGTAATATTATACCATTTGCTAATTAAAGTTGGCTATTACTTTCTGCCAAGAAGCTTTGGCAAATAAGCCTCTGCAAAAGAGGGTTTTACGTTGGTTAGCTATCTTCTGAACCTCTATGAGCGCCACTTCCTAATAAATATCGGAATAATATATTGGGAAGATGTGCATAATCGTATTCAGCACCAGCATTAGAAAAATGATGCCCGTGTCTCTTTAAGAATAAAGAGGCCCGGGCGTTTTTTGTTTCTGCTTACTTTTCTGATCCGGGAAGGAAGCAGGCGGAGGCCCGGGTAGCACAACTTTTGGATTAAAGCATAGGATATTAAGGTAATCAAGACTCAGGGGAGGGGCGGCCTATGGAGTGGGCATTAGCTATTCCTCATCTTCAGGCGCTGGAAAAATTACATAATCCTTGGAGCGGCTGCGATGAAAGTTACTTAACAGGCTTAAAAGCCATAATTGAAGAGAAATACGGCCCGATAATCTTTACGCGCCTTTATTTCGGGGAGGAATTTTGTGAAAAGGCCTTGCTTTCAAATCAGGATTTGGAAAAGGCCGTGGGCGCAGCCGCAGAAAATGGGATGGAATTTACTTATATTACACCCTATGTGACTGAAACCGGCTTAAGCAAAATCAAGGCGCTTTTGACAAGGCTTGCGCAAATTAAGCCTGAAGCGGAGGTTGTTATTAACGATTGGGGGACCCTCGACTGGGTAACCCGCCGCCAGCCAACACTTACCCCTGTTTTAGGGAGGCTTATGAATAAAATAATCAGGGACCCCCGGATCCCGATAAATCTAAGGGCTGCCTCCGCGGAAGCCACAATTCACAGATTCCAAACCTGCAGTTTAGCCGGAACCGGAATGCAGGGCCTGCTCGAGCGCTACAAAGTAAGGCGGGTGGAATTGGATTACCCGCCTCAGGGTCTTGATCCGGAGCTGCCGTCCTGGGGTTATGACGTATCCCTTTATCTCCCCTTCGGGGTTATAACGACCGGCCGCATTTGTCTGATGCAGTCCTGGGGGTTAAAACCGGAGGAAAAATTCAAGACAAGCGGGGAGTGCAGTCAAAAATGCAAATTATATTGGCTGGAGATGTCTGATCGCAGTGGCCGGGTAAGGAGAAACAAGGATTGGCAGATAATGCAGAAAGGAAATACCGTTTTTTATCGCCAGAACAGGGGGTTTGCCGCAAGAATTTTGCAGGGGGCGGAAAAGACCGGGGTAAACCGGATTGTCTTCCAGCCGGAGCCCATTTAGGAATAAACAGATCAGCTATTGGGGGGTTCTTGATGAAAATCTTAGCGCCGGTCAGTTCTGCTCAGGAGGCGGAAATCCTTATTTCCGAGGGCGCGGATGAGCTTTATTGCGGGCTTGGTTTTGAGACCTTGAGCAATAAACCCGGGGAAAAGAAACAGGAGAATGATATCTGGATCAACCGCCGCAACATGGGCAGTGCAAACATCCGTAATTTGGAAGCTCTGGCCCAACTTGTTGAGCTGGCTCATAGGAGAGGGGCCAAGGTGTTCCTTACCCTTAACCAGCCCGGCTATGCCCAGGAACTGCACGAGGAAATAATGACCTTCGTGCGGGAGGTAAGGAACAACTGTAAAGTGGATGCCTTTATCATCGCTGATCCGGGACTTATCCGGATTCTGATGGAAAAGGAACCGGAGATCGTTATTCACGTAAGCAGTATGGCCGGCATCTTAAACAGCTCCGCGGTTATTTTCTTCAAAAACCTGGGGGTAAAACGGATTATTTTTCCCCGTTATCTTGAGACGAAGACCCTCAGGAAGATTATTGAGGCGGCCGGGACGGAAATGGAATACGAGGTTTTTATTTTCAATGACGGTTGTGTTTTTGAGGAAGCGCATTGCAATATAAGCCATACTTTTGGCGGCGCCTTCTGCCATAACCCGGCTTGGAATTACAAATTGATTCAGGCGGGGGGGAAGGGGAATGCAGGGGTATCCGGGAAGACCGAGGCCGGGAAAATTTCCGGGGAGACATTTCGCCAGCATCTTGATGAGTATAAAAGGTGGTTATGGATAGGGATTAAGAATTTTGGCGGGTATTCAGGAACAAAATACCCCTTGGGCATGTGTGGTCTTTGTGCCCTGCCGGAATATAAAGAAATGGGGATTACATCCTTGAAAATAATTGGCCGGGAAGCGCCCCTGCGCAAGAAAGTCAGAAGTGTGAAGCTGGTAAAAACCATTTTAGACTATGTAAAAGAAGGACATACTCCTGAGGAAGTACGGCAATATGCCAAAGCGGTTAAGGGAGCCAGAGGGCTTTGTGAGACAGGGTATATGTGTTATGACCGTTAAAAAGAAAACCGGTTGGGAAGATAATTATTTGCGTCCCGTTAATTTTGCTTATATACTTACCCAAGTCTGTCCAAGAAACGAATACGTATTCGTTTCTTGGACAGGCCGTTCGGAGGCCCTTACTTGTCGGCAATAACACCAAAAGAGGATGCCTTTATATGGGGATTATTCACAAGATTATTCAGCTGATCTTTTGTCCCATATACAACTACTCCTAGTATGGGAATCTTTAATGCATCTGTATAACCTTTCTTGTTAAGTTCATTGTATATTTCCAAATATTTAGAGTCTTGGACGGCTTTTAAATTAAATAGAAAGTCATTATATTGTGCGGGAAAATTATCCATCCCCAGGGAATATCCTATGCTTACTCCAAGCGCATCATACTCTGAAATATAAGCAGCCTTAGCATCATACTCTTTAGCTTCCTTCTGATACTGTTCAATATCTTGACTCCTGAAGGCATCAAGCCAAAACCAACTAATATTTGGATCAGGCAATATTTTGGATATTTCTGAAATATTATATGGCTTATCCAGCGACAAACCAAGTTCGATTACTTTATCATCAGAGATTTGACTAAGGTCCGACAAATCGTTTTTATACTCTTTATAGGTTATATTGGGGTGGAAGAAAATCATTCTATTATATCCGTATTCCCAATAATTTGTGGGCCATTGGCCGGCAATATGCCCGTCGGCACTTCGCTGCCTTGTCATAATAAGTTGAGGAATAACGCCAAATGTTCGCACCTGGTTTTCCAGAATAATTGGTTTACCGTTTAAGAGCCGGCATATTGTATAGTCGGTCCTTCCCCCCAATAAGCCAAAAGTGTCAACTGATTTACTGATGTAGCCGTTCGGAACAGTTAATTTCACATGAACAGCCATTTTATCATATGACTTATTGCTCATAATAATTGTTAAGGCCGTGTTCCCGGCAGAGAAAATAATAACCACAAATACAGCTGCCAGGATCGAAATAAGAATCGTTTTTCTGGTTGCTTTTTGTTTGCTTTTTCTAATTGCCTGATCCAATTTTTCGCTATTAAAGATTTCATCTAATTGATTATCAGTTAATTTTTCATTCATAGATATCCCCCCATAAGCTTTTAAATTTATTTCTGGCTCTATATAAATAAGTCTTAACGTTTTTTTCCGGAATTCCCAGGATTATTCCAATATCTTTATAACTTAATTCCATTTCATATTTCAATATTAATAACTC
>DATMXV010000049.1:0-8918 GCA_035561335.1 Desulfitobacteriaceae bacterium | reverse complement strand
GGCATATTCCATGTTAGCATTCTTTTTTAATTGATCATAATAATTTTGGATTTTTTCGTCCATGGCATCTTTTGCCACAGTATCCTTAACTGCAGCATAGTCTGCAGAGACAGCTTGTTTATGTTCCTCCACAAAAATAATGTGGTAACCAACTTGGGTTTTAACAGGTTGGGCGGAATATTCTCCCACCTTTTGGGCAAAAGCAGCCTCTTCAAATTCGGGGACCATTTGGCCGCGGGCAAAGAAATCCAAATTTCCTCCGGAACCCTTGCTTCCCTCATCAAGCGATTTTTCCTTGGCCAATTCTTCAAAATTACCCCCTTCCTTCAGTTGGGCAATAATCTGGTTGGCCTCATCTTCAGTCGCAACCAAAATATGACGGGCTCTGACTTGTTCAGGCTCCCCGTATTTATCAGCATTATTATCAAAATAAGCTTTAACCTCATCATCGGTTAATTGGGTATCTGCAGTTACTTTAAGGTTAAGCGCTAAATATTTCTGCAAATCGGGCTCAGTCATCCCCATCTTTTTCAGTTCATCCAGAAATTGTTCTTCAGTACCCATGTTTTGCTTGAGCTCTGTTTCCTTTTCACTAACCTTGGGATCATCGGTTTTAAGTCCAAGCTTCTGGACTTCCTGGGAAATAATTTCATTCATAATCATAAAATCGAGAATTTGGTTTTTTAGTTGAGCCAGGTTTTCTTTCCCATCCTCAGAAGTAAAATCTACTTGCTGCTTTTCATAACTCACCTTAGCATCATTTAAACGCGTATTATACTGGTCCAGGCTGATAGCCGTACCGTTTACTTTGGCTACCCATTTACTGGAAGCACAGCCGCTTACCGCTAATATCATAACAAATATGATCGAGACTATCCCCACCAGGGACTTTTTCATTAACCCACACCCTTTCACTTTATTGAAGTCATTATATCAAGGAGTTGCCGGGCAGGCAATCCTGCAGAATGTTTCGAGTACCCGGATTACAGCCTTTAGGATTTCCGCTTGTTCTGTCATGCGCAAACGGATATCACACTCTAAATTGCCACCGGCTGATATTTTAAACGAGAGCGGCGAGGGGCAAGCAGCAGCAATCGCCATCAGTTGTTCGCCAGCCAACCCCGGATCAGAAACAAAATGCAAACTAACATTATTTTTTAATTGTTGAATCTGTTCAATTTTCAGAGAACCGGCTAACCATTTAATCCTGATAATTTGAAAAAGGTGCTCCACTTCCCGGGGAGGAGTTCCAAAGCGGTCGACCAACTCGTCAAGCATTTCCCCCAGATCTTCTTCATCCTTAATCAGAACCAAACGTTGATACAGGGAACTTTTAATTTGCTGATCCGGAATATACGCATCAGGCAAAAAGGCGTCAACCTGTAATTCAACACTTGTTTCAACAGTCTCCTCAATACTTTCTCCGCGCAGTTCACTGATCGCTTCTTTCAACATTTGACAATATAGATCAAATCCTACAGCAGCAAGTTGGCCATGTTGTTGAGCGCCGATAATGTTCCCTGCCCCGCGAATTTCCAGGTCCCGCAAAGCAATTTTAAATCCTGAACCAAACTCCGTAAAATCCCTGATAGCACTCAAGCGCTTTTCCGCTACTTCAGTTAATATTTTTTGGGGTTTATAAAGAAAATAAGCAAAAGCCTTACGGTTGGAACGGCCGACACGCCCCCTTAACTGATAAAGCTGGGCCAGCCCTAACTTGTCAGCTTCATCCAGGATCAGGGTATTGACATTAGACATATCCAATCCGGTTTCAATAATTGTCGTACAGACCAAAATATCCCGTTCCTTCTCTAAAAAAGCCAGCATTTCTTTTTCCAAAACCCCTTCACTCATTTGGCCATGGGCAATTCCGCAACGGGCTTCCGGAACAAGTTGATTAAGAAACCTGACAATCTGCTCCATATCCTCAATCCGGTTATGAACATAGAATACCTGCCCGCCCCGCTGAATTTCCCGCCTTACTGCATCCCGGATAAGATCAGGCCTGAATTCCATAACATAAGTTTGGACCGGGTAACGGTCCTCCGGCGGCGTTTCGATTACACTCATATCACGCACCCCAACCAAAGACATATGAAGGGTCCGCGGAATAGGGGTCGCAGTTAAAGTTAAAACATCAACATTTGTTTTAAGTTCCTTGAGTTTTTCCTTGTGGGCTACACCGAAGCGTTGTTCTTCATCAATAATCAAAAGACCCAAGTCTTTAAATTTTATTCCCTCAGACACCAGTCTATGTGTCCCGATAACAACATCAATGCTGCCCTTCCTGAGCCCGGAAATTATTACTTTCTGCTCTTTACCGGAGCGAAAACGGCTTAACATTTCAATCACAACAGGATAGCCGTTAAATCTTTCCCTAAAGGTATTGAAATGTTGTTGGGCCAGAATTGTCGTCGGGACCAAAATAGCAACCTGCTTACTGTCCATTACTGACTTAAAAGCCGCCCGTAAAGCAACTTCAGTTTTCCCATAACCAACATCCCCGCACAACAACCGGTCCATCGGGCGGGTGCGCATCATGTCTTCTTTGACTTCAGCAATACATTGCCGCTGGTCCGGAGTTTCCTCATAGGAGAACTTTTCTTCAAATTCCGTTTGCCAGATATTATCCTGAGAAAATGCAAAACCTTTGCCGGCTTCCCGCATAGCATATAATTTAACCAGATCGATAGCCATTTCTTTCACAGTATTCCTGGCTTTGTTTTTTACCTTATGCCATTCATTCCCTCCCAGCTTATACAGTTTAGGCGCAGCATCCGCATCACTGCCTAAATATTTTTGCAGTAAATGGAGTTGGTCAACCGGGACATAAAGCCGGTCAGTCCCGGCATACTGAAGCGCAAAATAGTCTTTTTCCACTCCGCTTACTGTTATTCTTTCAATCCCGGAAAAGCGTCCAATCCCATGCTGGACATGGACAACAAAATCTCCCGGCTTAAGATCAGAAAATTGCAGACGCGGAAGATTCCTGCCTGGCGGCTGGGGCTTTTTGACAACAACTTTCCGGGTCCGTTTATATATTTCACTTTCGGAAAGGACAATGATTTTAGCTAATGGAAGTTCAAACCCCTGATCCAAGGAATAAGGATAGACGAAAACCTTTCCTGCGCCAATCCCTTCTTCCATTGATTTCAAGTGGGCAAACACTCCCCGGTCCCTGAGTCCCTGAATTAAACGTTGGGCATGGTCTTCATCTCCGGCAAAAAGTGCCACTGCATTGCCGGCAGCCAGCCAGTGTTCAATCTCCGCAACCAGCAATCCTGTCTTCCCTGTAAAACCGGTTAAGGACCGGACAGTTTGATTAAAAATATGCTGTGTTGTTAAGCCTGGCGCTTCCCTTAACAAAGTTGAAAGCCCAAGCAAATAATTCTCTTTCCCGTAACTCAAAACATGCTCATACGTAATAAATTGATTGGCTGGGGTTACGAAAGCTTCCCCTTGTTCAAGCTGTCTGGTAAACTCTTCCAGTCTTTCTCTCTCCTGAAAATCCAATTGTTCTTTTAAGCGTAAGGGCTCATCCAAAATAACAAAACGCTCAGCGGAAAGATAAGAAAAAAAGTCCACAAAACCGGTTTGGACTAAACCAAGATAAGGATAGATGTTTTCATCTATAATTTCCTGATCTAATCTATCTTTTACATTCTCAATCTTGCCGCGTAAACGGTCTGCTTCAGCCAGCCGCCCTGACCGTTGTAAACGGCCGATAGCTCTGCGGCTTTGAACCTGGATTTCCCGGCTCAATTGTTGAAGATGGTCACTTGTCAAAACATACTCCATTACCGGGACAATCAAAACATCCTCAAGCACAGTCACCGACTTTTGAGATTCAAAATCAAAATTGCGAATAGAATCAATCTGATCGTCAAAGAACTCTAAACGGACAGGTTCACTGTCTAAGGGGGCTATATCTAAAATACCCCCGCGCAAAGCAAATTGTCCTTTTCCTTCAACTAAATGAACACGTTCATAGCCTATTGTCAGTAAATTGCGGAGAATCTCCGGAATTGAATAAGTTAAGCCGACTTTAAACTCCAGACAATGCTGCCGCCAGCTTTCCGGAGAAAATAAACGTCTTTCTACCGCTAAAACCGAAGCAACAATAGTGCAGGAATTATCCCGGGCCAAACCCTTAAATATCCGGATCCGCTCTGCTGTAGTTTCTTTGCTTCGTCCTAACACCTCAAAAGGCAACCATTCAGTAGTCGGAAACATAAATATTTTTTCCCCGGGCAGCCAGGTCCGGAGGTCATTAGTCCATTTTTGAGCCTGTTCTTCAGAATAAGTTAAAATAAGAGCGGGTCTGTGCTTACGTAATAATTGGGCCACAAAAGCTGCCTTTTGGCTTCCGGTTAAATTGTGAACCATTGAAGGAGATTTAAATTTGTTAAGGGTTTTCTCAACTGAACATATCTCAAAACCTTGACTTAAATAATCGTAAATAGAACTGTAATTCAAAACAGGCCATCCTTTCAAACACAGCAAAAAAGATGAACGTCCCAATAAGGACCCCCATTATTTAATAAGTTAATTAATTAAATTTTATGTTTTAATGGTAAACCGGTGTCAGCAGTTCAAGCCCGCTCTCTGTCTCGGCCTCAATCAATCGTAAACAATCCGGGCAGAGTGCATAAGCAACATTGCCGACAACACTTATTATAGATTCCGGATATTCATTATTCAAGTCGTTATCCACCTCAATCTCGCCTAATATCAAATCACAGGCCTGACAAATTTTTAACATTAACATTGCAGACACCTCCGCTACTAGATTGTCCACAACATTAAGAGGTTATACTTTACTGTTCTCTCTGCAATAGTTGCTTGATACTTTTTGCAGTGGAATCGAATCATTACTTAATTATACAGATTCATGGCTTTGTTTTGATTGCCGCCGGCCCAGAGGATTGCAGCCTTTTCTACCCGGTCCAGGATTTCCTCCAAATCCCGAAGTTCTTCGGGGGAAAAAGGCGATAAGACATAGCGGGCAGTATCCCATTGCTCCGGCGGCCTGTTGACACCAATCTTTACCCGCCAAAATGTTTCCGTCCCTAATACCTCAATAATTGAACGGATCCCGTTATGTCCGCCGGCACTCCCATGATTACGCAAACGTATTTTCCCAAAGGGTATATCTATATCATCATGCAGAACCAATAAGTCCTCAGCGGCTAGTTTATAAAAGTTCACTGCTTCCCTGACTGAATAGCCGCTAAGATTCATAAATGTCTGAGGTTTTAAGAACAATACCCGTTCCCCGGCTATTTGGCCCTCAGCTACAAGTCCTTGATATTTTGCCCGGAATACTAAATTAAGGTCTTTAACAAGCCTGTCCAGAGCTGCAAATCCTATATTATGCCGGGTCTTTGCATATTCTGTCCCAGGGTTCCCTAAACCGATAATTGTTTTCATGGCTACACCTCCCAAAGAAGATATTCGGACACGCTTATCAATCTGCTGACTTTAACTTTATGTTATACTTTGCATATTACAAATACTTCCTGAATAAGGTTTATAAAGAAAATTTGGCATCTGCCAGGCTTGATATTGGATATCTAAATGTTTGGTATCTAAGTTGCGAACATCGAATTTGAACCAGTCTAAAGGGGGCGAAGCTGTGAAAGCTAGTCGAAAATTATTATCCTTGCCAATAATCTCTCTTCAGGAAGGTCAGCACATCGGTTATGTTAAAAACCTGGTTTTCAATCCTCAAACTAAATCCCTTGCGGCAATTATAGTAGATAAAGGTTTCTTTAGAGACCAGCGAATTATTCCCTATAACAAAGTAGTCAGTGTCGGCGAAGATGCTATTACTATCGATAAAAGTGCCTATGTAGAAAAATCTACTAACATTCCGGAGATCCTGGATCTTATAAGAAATAAATTAAATGTTATTGGCACAAAGATTATTACCGAAAGCGGGAAAACTTTAGGTATTGCTGAAGAATATTATATTAATCCTAAAGACGGGAAAATGACCCATATCGAAATAAGCGGCGGGAAAATTAACGGTATATTTAACGGCAAAGCCCGGCTGAAGGCAGATAATTTGATTACTATTGGCCATGATATCATTGTGGCCGTTAAAGGCAGTGAAATAGATCTGACTGCCTCGAATAAAGGGATTAATGATACCCTGAAAACAATTCTCCATTCAACAACCAATTTTGTTACTGAAACCAAACAATCCGTATGCCATTACTTAAAAAAAGAAAAGCAGAATAACTGCACTGAAGAGCCTTCAACAACTGTTGATCTGGTTTCAAACAACCCTGACCTTGCTGCAGAAGAATGCCTGGATAATAAAACGCAAATCATTGAAAGTCCTGGCGATGATAAGGATGACAGCTCTTCCAAACTATCCGGAATTAATATATAATGCACAATTCATAAGCACAATGTACAAGGTACATCTAAATTATGAATTATGCATTATCGTCTGCGTTCATTTACGCAAATTCCGCTAAATGCTCTCTCTGCAATAGTTGCTTAATACTTTTTGTAGTGGAATCATATTTTAATGTGTAAAAATCAGTCGAAAAGTTTACTTACAGACAGATCCTCATGAATTCGGGCGATCGCTTCCCCCAGCAAAGGCGCTACTGATAACACTTTAATCTTGGGTATTCTTTTTTCCTGAATCACAGGTATAGTATTGGTTACAACTAATTCTTTGATAACTGAATTTTTCAAACGTTCTATCGCTACCCCGGATAAAACAGGATGAGTACAGCAAGTATAAATTTCTTTGGCGCCCCTGTCCTTTAGGGCTTGGGCGGCATGAGTAATGGTCCCGGCTGTATCAATAATGTCATCAATCATAATTGCCGTCTTACCTTCCAACTCTCCTATAACATTCATGATCTCGGATACATTAGGTTCAGGCCTTCTCTTGTCAATAATTGCCAGCGAGGCGCCTATGCGTTCAGCTAAACTCCGGGCCCGGGTAACTCCCCCCAGATCAGGTGAGACTACGCAAACATTATCAAGCTGCTTTTCGATAAAATACTGGGCCAAGATTGGAACCCCCAGCAAATGATCCACCGGAATATCAAAAAAACCCTGAATTGCCGGAGCATGTAAGTCCATAGTTACTACCCGGTCAGCTCCGGCTTTTGTGATCAGATTAGCCATTAATTTTGCTGTAATCGGATCCCTAGCCTTTGACTTACGCTCTTGACGGGCATAACCATAATAAGGCATCACCGCCGTAATCCGACGTGCTGAAGCACGTTTTAAAGCGTCAATCATTATTAATAAAACCATAATGTTATCATTTGTCGGCATACAAGTAGGCTGAATAACAAAAACATCTGCTCCGCGAACACTTTCACCTATATCAATACTGGTTTCTCCATCACAAAAATTTACTACTCTACATATTCCCAGAGGAATACCTAAATATTCTCCGATTTCCTCAGTTAGCTCCGGATTAGCAGTTCCGCAGAAAATCTTCAACTTTTTCACTAACATGTTCACTTTTTCCCCCTATTTTTTACCTTTTGCATACTGATTTTTGATAATTTGCTTACTCCGCTCTACTGCCAAGGCCCGAGCAGGTACATTTTTAGTTATAGTTGAACCCGCCCCGGTTACCGCACCCTCGCCGATTTCAACCGGTGCTACCAGATTCGTATTACTGCCAATAAAGGCATGATCACAAATTGTGGTTGGTGATTTTTTAAATCCGTCATAATTGCAGGTAATAGTACCCGCGCCAATATTTACAGACTTTCCAATCTCGGCATCCCCAATATAGCTTAAATGGGGTACCTTCGTTCCTGTGCCAATATGGCTCTTTTTTATTTCCACAAAGTCCCCGATTTTTACATTAGCCTCCAAATATGTACCCGGCCTTAAATAGGCATAGGGACCAACCTTGCAATCCTCAGATATAACGGCTTCCCTGGCTACAGTATAGTTAATTTCACAACCCTTGCCGCAGGTACAGGACTCAATTAGGACCTGAGGTCCAATTACAGCATCCTCATGAATTTCTGTTTTACCTTTAAGAATAGTAAAGGGCAATAAACTGACATCAGACGCTAATTTGACTTCTGCATCAATAAACGTCGAAGCAGGATCAACAATTGTCACACCTTCATTCATCCAATATTGCCTGACTCGTTGGTAATAAATCTTTTCCGCTTCGGCTAACTGACTACGGCTGTTTATTCCTAAAGCCTCATCAGCATCAAGGGTACAATGGATCAGGACTTTAGCGCCTTTGGCTAAGAATATATTAAAAACATCAGTTAGATAATATTCTCCCTGGATATTTTTAGGAGTAATCTGACTAAGAGCTTTCTTCAGTTCCAGCACCTTAAAACAATAAGTTCCCGTATTTATTTCACTAATTTCGCGTTCTGCCGGAGTCGCGTCCTTCTCCTCAACAATCCGCTCCAACTCTTGGGCATTTTTAATAATACGCCCATAACCATATGGTTCATTTAACCTGGCTGTCAAAACGGTAGCGGTAGCCTTCTGCTCACGATGGAGTTCAATCAAGTAAAGTAATGTGTCTGGTTTAAGTAAAGGCTGATCTCCACTAAGGACAATAACATCATCTTCTTCATTCAAATATGGTAAGGCTTGCATAACAGCATGCCCGGTTCCCAGTTGTTCATTCTGAACAGCAATCTGACAACGGTCTGCTAACAGGACCTCTGCCGCTTCTCTTCCATGACCCAAAATTACTACGGGACGTTCAGTCCCAATTTGACTTACTGCATCCAGGACATGTTCAATTAATGCTTTTCCGGCAATCTTATGCAATACTTTAGGTAACTTAGATTTCATTCTGGTTCCTTTGCCTGCAGCCATTATTACTACTGCTAAATTAGGCATAAACATTTTTCCTCCAAGCTTATAAGCATAAATAAATTTTACTCTGAGATATC
>DATMXV010000048.1:0-7706 GCA_035561335.1 Desulfitobacteriaceae bacterium | reverse complement strand
GAGACAGCACTAAAGCCACAACTCCGCCTGCTAAATTCCTGTAACCGGTCTCTTTTAAGCCACATTCTGCAAAAAGTGACGCAACCTCTTGTTGAGATGGAAACTCCTTTGCCGATTGATATAAATAACTGTAAGCACTCTCGTTTTTTGCTAATAATCTTCCCAGCAGAGGGACAATTTTCTTAAAATAGAGCCAGTATAATTGTTTATAAATAAGCAAACGTGGTTTTGCCATATCTAAGGATAAAATAATGCCGCCAGGCTTGAGAACACGCATCATTTCCTTTATACCCCTGGGGATATCGGTTAAATTTCTTAAACCCCAGCCGATAGTTATCCCGTCAAAGGAATTGTCAGTGAAGGGCAAATTCAGGGCGTCACCCTGGACAAATCGGATTTTTCCCCAATCCTGTTTTTGTTCAGCAAGTTTTTCCGCAAGACGCTGGTTGGCAAAACCCAGCATTTTTTCTGAAAAATCCAAGCCGGTAACCTTACCGCCAGAACCAACTGCCTTTGCTAATTCAAACGAAAGCTGTCCTGTCCCACAACAAACATCAAGAATTTCAGCGCCAGGTTTGGCCTTAAGCTGTTTAACAGCTAAACTGCGCCATTTTTTATCCAGGCCAAAGGTCATTAGCGTGTTGATTAAATCGTATTGCTCTGCAATTAAATTAAAAGTTTCCTTAACATAGTTAGATTTATTTTCCCCGGCATAATTCATCTTATATTTCTCCCTTAGATAATTCCGCCTCTTAGAGGATTCCGCCTGATAAGGTTCAATTAATCTTATTAGAATAACCCCCGGAAGATAATATTATCCCTTAACTGTCACGACTAAAAACAGTTGAGATCTTACCCCAACTGTTCTTTAATCCGGTTAATATATTAATATGATTTCACTGCAAAAAGTATTAAGCAACTATTGTAGAGAGAGCATTAAGCGGAATTCTCCATCAGTATGAACTGGCGATATTGATTCACCTTAGTGAATAGCAAATGTAGCGTTTGCAACGTGCAATAGTGCCGAACTTACAGTTATGGAGTTTCAGCAGCAGAATCAAATTTTAGATTGAAAGGTGCGGATTATTTGACTTGCAGGTTATCTAAATCAGGGATTCATAAAGACGCAGATAAGTCTGGGCGGAATGTTTCCAGCTAAAATTACTTTGCAGGGCGTTTTCCCTGATTTTATTCCAGACAAATTTTTTCTCATTAAACAGTTTCACGGCTTTCTGGAGGGTAAAGAGAAATTCATGGGCATTATAGGCGGAAAAAACGAAACCATTACCTTGGCCGCTATCTTCATCAAAAGAACTGACAGTGTCTTTCAGGCCTCCGGTTTCCCTTACCAGAGGAATGGCGCCATAATGCATAGCGATCATTTGGGAGATGCCGCAGGGTTCATAGAGGGAAGGCATCAGAAAAATATCTGAGCCGGCATAGATGAGATGGGCCAATTCATCACTGTACCTGGTCCGGACTGCTATTTTTTCGGGATATTTGCCGGCAAAATAGTGCAGCATCTCTTCGTAGTACTGTTCTCCCGAACCGAGAATAACCAACTGAACGTTCAGTAAAAGGATCTCTTCCAGGACATGGGCCAGCAAATCGAGACCTTTCTGTTCAACCAGGCGGGTTACCATCCCCAGCATAGCCGTGTCTTTTTGGAGAGGAAGCCCCAGTATTCCCTGGAGATAGCTTTTATTTTCTTCTTTAGCCCGGGGAGTGGTATTCAACGGAACGACAAGGTATGGGTCGCGGCTGGGATCGTACAAGTCATAATTAATCCCGTTTAAGATGCCTTGCAGATCATTCCGGCGCTCATACAGAAGGCCCTCCAGTTTTTCTCCATAAGCCGGGGTCTGGATCTCCTTCGCATAGGTTGGACTGACGGTTGTTATTCGATCGGCATAGAGCAAAGCTGTTTTCATGAAATTAACCGCCCCGAAAAACTCCAGTTTATCCTCGGTAAATGATTCATAACCAAGGCCAATAACATCACTGAGGACTTCTTTGGCAAAAATTCCCTGGTATTTCAGATTGTGAATTGTAAAAATCGTTTTCAGGGGGAAATAAAGGGGTTCATTGTTATAAAACTCTTTAAGCATCAGGGGAATTAAAGCTGTCTGCCAATCATGGCAATGAATAATATCAGGTTGAAAACCCGGCAGATGGGCCATGCTTTCCAGGATTGCCCTGGAAAAAAAGGCGTATTGTTCAGCCCGGTCATAATTTTCGTAAGCACTGGAACGGTCAAAATAATACTCATTATCAATAAAATAATAACGTACTCCCTCATAGGTCATTTCTTCCAGCCCACAGTACTGCCTGCGCCAGGCCAGCGGGACAGTGAAATGGGTTAATGGTCTGAATTCCCGGCGATAATGCGCAGGAATCAGGCTGTACTTAGGCAGGAAAACCCGCACGTCCGCCCCCAGCTTCTGCAAAGCAGCCGGTAAAGAACCGCCTACATCGCCCAGACCGCCTGTTTTGAGAAAAGGATCTGCTTCTGTGATGGCAAAAATAACTCTCATATTTTCCCCTCTTTTCCAGCTCAGACCGCCGTTTTTTTCATAACCAGTGGATTTTCACGGTTTCCTTTCAGGACATTACCGGCTTTGATCTCGGTTAACTTATCTGTAATAACATATTCCAGAATTGTCCCGGCCCGGATTATACATCTTTGCATGATAATGCTGTTTCTAATTTGGGCTCCCGGCTCAATAAGGACACAGCGGGAAATAATCGAATTTTCAACTTCTCCCTCAATCCGGCAACCGCTGGATATCAATGAATTCCGGATCCGGGCCTGATTACCGTATTTTGTCGGAGGGTTATCCCTGACTTTGGTATGAATCCGGTTAGAACCCCAGAATAAACTTTTCCTGATATCATGCTCCAAAAGATCCATATTGCGCTCAAAATAATCCTGAACAGTATGAATCGTCTGGATATAGCCGGTGAAGGGAAAGCCATACACTTTGAGGGTCCGGACATTCTCGGTTATTAGTTGGATTAAATCGACTGTTTCAAGTGATTTGTAGCCATGAATTATATCCAGGAGTACTTTGCGCCGAATAATCATCTGATTGATAAAATATGGGACTTTCAGTTCTTCCGAATCCTCGTTCTTGATCTCAGCAACCTGTTGGTTCTCGTTTAGGAAAAGATGAATCCTGCCATGTCTGTCTGTGGGTCTTTCCGGTATTTTGTAAATTAAAGTAATATCTGCCTGGTTCTTATTATGGAACCCCATGGCATCTGTATAATTAAAATTAAAAACCTGATTACATCTGCTGATCAAAACGTTTTCTACATAGTTTTTGTGCAGGAAATCAATATTAATCTCAATATCTCTCATGCGGAAATTAATCTTATGACTGGTAAGGCCATGAATGGCCCCGGGCAATATGGACAGTCCGCCGGCTTTACGGTAAAGGAACCAATCCTTGCCGCCGCCCAGGTGATCGAGTATGGACCTGTAATACTGGGGTGTAACTAAACCAATGGTCCGAATACCGGAATTAACCATACTGGACAAGGCAAAATCAAGCAACCGGTATCTTCCGCCGAAGGGGGTGCTGGCGATAGAACCTTCTAAAGTCAAACCCTGCAAAGAGTCGAACCCGCTGTTTCCAAATAGTATGGCAATTGTATTGTACATTTTGTCACCCTCCAGTCCTGTTACAGTCAGCGCATCCTGTAGATATTTTGGCCTGCTTTGATAACAGAACTTCGGGGAATAAGGTGATGGTCTTCAATAACAGTTATCCCTTCCTGTTCCGAATCAGCTTCCAGATCGGCTCCGATAAGACAGTTTTCTTTTATTTCCACTCTTTCACCGATGATGGATTTAAAAATATTCGTTTGTTCGCGTACTTTGGCATAAGGGAGGAGAATTGAATCCCTGATAGAGACGCCTTTTCCGACAAAGACGCCCTGGGCCAGGATTGAGTTGCTGACCTCACCCAAGACATTACAGCCATTACAAACAATGCTGTTTTCGATTTTGGCGGCCGGACCCACATAATGAGGAGGTAAAAGATCTTCATTGGAATAGATATTTTGCCTGAGATCAAAAATATTAATGGAGGATTCCCCGGTCAAACATTCCATATTGGCTTGATAATAACTTTCGATCGTCCCAACATCCTTCCAGTAACCACAAAAATTATAGGCAAAAACTTGTTTGCCCTGCTTAACTTGCCGGGGGAGAATGTTTTTCCCGAAGTCATGATCTGACTGAGGGTCCCTGCTGTCTTCCAACAAGGCTTGCTTCAGTATTGGCCAGTTGAAAATATATACGCCCATAGAAGCAAGATTGGATTCCGGGACAGCGGGTTTTTCCGCAAAACGGATAATTCTCAAATTATCATCACAAGTCATTATGCCGAAACGGGAGGCTTCTTCCCAGGGAACCGTCAGGGTGGAAACAGTGATTTCAGCTTTTTTTTGTTTATGGAATTTAAGCATTTTATTGTAATCCATTTTATAGATATGGTCACCGGAAATAATCAGCACATAGGCAGGGTTATAGGCATCGACGAATTCTATGTTTTGGTATACCGCATCTGCTGTTCCTTTGTACCAACTGCCTTCATTTTCTCCAAGATATGGCGGCAGGATATGCACACCCCCCCCGGGAGAGTCCAAATCCCAGGCTGAGCCTTGGGCAATATAGGAATTCAGTAAAAATGGTCGATATTGAGTGAGGATGCCTACGGTGTTGATATCGGAATTGGCGCAATTACTTAAACTAAAATCAATGATCCGGTATTTGCCGCTGAAAGATACCGCAGGTTTAGCGATATTGCGGGTCAGGGGACCCAATCTACTTCCCTGACCGCCTGCCAGAAGCATTGCTATACATTCCTGTTTATGCATAATCTTCACATCCTTTTTGCCGCTGCCCGGTGCTTATTCGTATTATGAACTATAGTTTACAGGATTCTAGTAAGGTCTCTTAATCCGCCAAATACGGTCGGCATATTGTCTGATCGTCCGGTCGCTGGAAAATATCCCTGCCTCGGCGATATTAATCAAGGATTTCCGGCTCCAATTTTCCCGGTCGGAATAAAGGGACTCAGCCTTACTATAAGCTTCAAGATAAGAATTGAAATCTTTTAAGACAAAGAAATCATCGCCGTAGATCAGAAGTGCATCGAAAATAAGGCGGAATTCTTCCGTTGGATCGTCAAAAAACCCGTTAACCAACTGATCCAGACATAGTTTCAGATTCTGATTGGCGTAGTATTCATCCCAGGAACGGTAATTCCGGTTTTGAATATAGGTTAAAACCTCTTCCGCTGTCAGACCAAAAATAAAAATATTGTCTTTGCCAACGACTTGTCTGATCTCCACGTTAGCTCCATCCAGTGTTCCAATCGTCAAAGCGCCGTTAAACATGAATTTCATATTTCCCGTACCGGATGCTTCCTGGCTGGCTGTGGAAATCTGTTCGCTCAGATCAGCTGCCGGATAAACAAGTTCTCCTAAAGAAACATTAAAATTCTCCAGGAAGACAACTTTCATGATTTCATTGACCCGGGGATCATTGTTGATTTTTTGGGCCAGGGTATTAATAAGCTTAATTACTGTTTTGGCAAAGCGATATCCCGGAGCTGCTTTGCCGGCAAAGATAAAGGTCCGGGGATTGGGCCGGGAAGAAGGACTAGCAAGCAAGGTGTTATAGAGATGAATAATTTTTAAGACATTAAGCAGCTGCCGTTTGTAAGCATGAATTCTCTTGACCTGAACATCAAACATTGATGAAGGATCCAGTTTCAACCCCTGTTTCTCCCAGACATATTTGGCCAGACATTCCTTGTTTTTGTGTTTAACTGCAGCCAGTTTTTTCAAAAAGCTGCTGTCCTTCTGGCTGGCGTTCAGTTTCCTGAGTTCCCGGGCATCTTTTTTCCAGGCCGGTCCAATGGCTTCTGTAATTAGATCTGAGAGTCCCCTGTTGGCAGTCAGCAGGAATCTTCGGTGATTTACGCCATTGGTTTTGTTGTTGAATTTATAGCCAAAAACCCGGTAATAGTGCTGAAAGACTTCTTTTTTAAGGATTTTAGTATGTAAAGCTGCGACACCGTTTACTGAAGAGCTGCCGATAATAGCCAAATTAGCCATCCAAACCAGACCATCTTTAATAATCCGGGTATTTTCGAAAAGCTCTGGTTCGTCAGGATATCTATTGAGTATTTTTTCCCGGAAACGTCGGTCGATTTCTTCAATAATCATGTAGATCCGCGGTAAAAGGCTGCGGAATAAATCAATGGGCCATTTTTCCAGGGCTTCCGGCAAAATTGTATGATTAGTAAAGGAAATAGTATTAGCTGTAATATTCCAGGCATGATCCCAGTCCAAACCTTCCTCATCAATTAAAATCCGCATCAATTCCGGAATAGCGAGGACAGGATGGGTATCATTGATATGTACGGCTACCCAGCGCGAAAAGTCAGTCAAAGAATTATGCCGTTTCTTATAAGCACGGATGATCGATCCTAAACCGGCGGCTACAAAGAAATAAGCTTGTTTAAGTCTCAGTTCCCGGCCGGTAAGGGTGCTGTCGTCCGGATAGAGAACATAGGAAATCGCCTCAATTTCCGGGCCAAGACCGGCCGCCTGTTGGAATTCTCCCCGGTTGAAACTGACCAAATCCAAGCCTGTGGAAAGAGGCTCGGCACTCCAAAGCCGTAAATTATTAATATTGTGTCGGTTCTCATAGCTGATAATGGGAATATCCGAGGGTACAGCCAGGACAGCTTCATAGTTTTCATGATAAAACTGCAGTTTTCCCTTTTCCTCTGCTATCCTGATATTGCCCTTGAATTTTACAACAATACTCTTGTCCGGCTTCCGGGTTTCCCAGGGATAGCTGTCTTTAGCCCAGTTATCTGCGACTTCGTACTGAAACCCGTTGACAATTCTTTGCTCAAACAAACCATATTTAAAACGAATGCCATTACCGTGTCCGGCAATTCCTGTAAAAGCCATGGAATCCAGAAAACAGGCGGCCAATCTTCCCAGGCCGCCGTTACCCAGGCCCGGATCCCTCTCCTGCTGCAGTAAATCGTCCAGCCGGAGTCCAATATCATTTAAACCTTCACGGACAAGATCTTCAATGCCCATATTCACCAGATAATAGTGTAACAGCCTGCCGAGCAAAAATTCCATAGAAAAATAATAGACCCGTTTCTTATTGGCGCTTTCTTCTTTTGTCAGTGCCCGGCTGGAAATAATTTTTTCCTTAAGCAGGGTAACCAAGGTTTTATATTTATCCCAAAGGGGTCCTCTATCCAGTGATATTTCGGTTTCCATTAGCTTTATCAAATAGACCTGTTTAAAATTCTCTTTATCAGAAAACATGCTATGCTTCTTCCTCCATGCTGCCAAATTTCCCGAAATGCGATTACCGGGAGGACCCTCGAAGGTTTCCTGGTTAAATTCAATATTTCCCGATTATCTTATTATGTAAATACAAAAATAACAATCTTCGTTATACCTATGTTTCAACACTATAATTATCTCACAAGAGGATTGCGAAACGTGGTGAAATAGGCTTTTATTTATGTCTCATTATAACTAAGTTTCTGAATAATTTGTCTGATTTATTAGGTTTTGGTTATAAGGAACTAATGGTTAGCTGGAACCGTTATCAATAAAATACTGATAAACCGGATAGATTTAGAACATAAAGGGAAAAT
>DATMXV010000047.1:0-5876 GCA_035561335.1 Desulfitobacteriaceae bacterium | reverse complement strand
ATATTTTTCTATGTTTATCTTCGACATCTTCTCACCTGTTCATTTTATTCTCTTAACCTAACCCAGCAATTTTAAGGCAGTATGAACAAATATCTTTACTCCATTTATCATTCCGTCTTCGTCAATATTAAACTTAGGATGGTGGTGAGGGTATGATAAGCCTTTTTCCTTATTTCCTGCTCCCACGAAAAAGAAAGTTCCCGGAGTTTTCTGCAAATAAGCTGAAAAATCTTCTCCTCCCATGCTGGGCCTGACAATGATCAAGGCCTCTTTACCTAAAACTTCCTGTACAGTATCAGCAATCACTTTCGTTACCTCATGAGAATTAATAAGCGTTCGATAACCCTGATAATAATTGTAAATATAGCTTGCCCCATGAGCTTCAGTAATTCCTTTTACTATCCGCTCGATCAGTTGGGAAATTTTCCGGCGAATTTTATCATCGAAAGTCCTTACTGTGCCTCTAAGCTCAGCGGAACCGGGAATAATATTATCTGTATTGCCTGCTTTAAACTGAGTAACAGAAACAACCGCATTTTCCAGGGGATCAATATTTCTGGCTATAATATGCTGTAAGTTAGTTACAACCTGAGCCCCGATTGCTATCGGGTCATTTGTTTGATGTGGTAAAGCAGCATGACCGCCCCGCCCTTTGATAGTTATCCGGAAACCATCCGGGGAAGCCATGACCGGACCATAGCCGATACCGATTGTCCCTACTTTTAATGAAGCCCACAGATGTGCCCCAATAATCCAATCCGCCTTCTCCATTACTCCCGCCCGTACCAATTCCTCAGCACCGCCGGGATACTTTTCTTCGGCATGCTGAAAAATAAAGCGTATTTCTCCTTTAATTTGCTCCCGGAGAGATGAAAGTATTTCTGCAGTTGTCAATAACATTGCAATATGACCATCATGACCACAGGCGTGCATCACCCCAGGTTTCCGGGAAGCATACTCCAAGTCATTTTCTTCCTGAACCGGCAAGGCGTCGATATCAGCCCGCATAACCAGGACTTTGCCGGTCTCACAGCCCTGCAAACTGGCCATTACGCTGGTTGGCGTCGGCCTGCTCAGATTAAGACTTTCCAGCTTCTCCAAGGTACTGTAAACAAACCTGGCCGTTTCGTGTTCTTCGTGAGACAACTCCGGAAACTTATGAAGATGGCGTCTCCTTTCAATCATTGTGGATTTATACTTTTCTATCAGGTGGTCTATATCTCTTATCGGCATATTCAGATATACCCCCAATTTCATAATCAATCAGGATCAAAGAAAGTTTTAACTATTAATAAAAATGCCCCCACGGGCACACTACTGCTTTCGAGGGGGACAAAATACCTAACTTAAAGTTAGAAAAATATCGAAACTCTACTCTAGTACTACCAGAACCTGGTTTTCCTTAACATTATCTCCTTCTTTGCATTGAATGCTAGCTACTTTGCCTCCTTGAGGAGCATAAATTGGAGTTTCCATTTTTAAAGCTTCTACGACAATAACTTCATCGTCCTCTTCCACTACGTCTCCAACATTTACACTAACACCGACGACTTTACCATCTAACGGGGAAACTATATCTGCCATATAATTACACCTCCTCTCCCTGTTATCAAATAACATTTCCAATGTTTTTGTAAAAAATACATTTATTGATCTGCATCCGCATAATCATACAGAATGTACTTTTCATTTTTCACACCTTATCAATATTAACTTGTTTTACTTAAAGATTCAAGCAAGTTTTCCGCGAGCAGTTAATAAATAGGATTAAGATGTTATATACGGGTCCTGAATAGTTTTTCCTATTCATAGCCTGAATAACCGCATGCCGTTATCAAGCTTTGAAAAAGAGCTATACTATGCGCTTCATTGGGCATACTTTCCGGGTGCCACTGAACACCCAGGCAAAATACAGCCCCTATCTTTTCAAACCCTTCAATTATTCCATCCGGGGATAAAGCATTGATCCGAAAACCTTCAGGTACCTTCTCAACGGATTGATGATGAAAACTGTTAACGATAATATTCTCCTCTCCTATTACCTCCAATAATCGGGATTTTAATATTTTAACATCATGCCAGGGATATTGGCGCTGAACTGTTTGTTTATGCTGAAAAGATTGGGGAAATTGCCGGTTAATGTCCTGGCAGACCTTTCCTCCGGCCGCCACCGCCATTATCTGGATTCCCCGGCAAATCCCCAAAACCGGAAAATTCTTGCGAAAGGCTAATCTTGTCAAACGTAATTCGCTCAAATCACGTTCCGGAAAACAACCGCCAATACCCGATTCAGGATACTCACCCATCACATAGGGGGAAATATCACTGCCCCCGCTTAATAGCAAACCATCAATCAGATTCAGTATTTCCAGAGCTGCACCCGGATCATCAAGCGGCGGGACAAGTACCGGGATCCCGCCGGCTTCTTTGATACAGTAAACATAGTTTTCCCTTGGAAAAGTATTTAACTCTTCCTGATAATGAGCTACTGTTATTCCTATAACAGGTTTTTTCAACACCCTGGCCACCTCCTTTTTCTCTACTCAACTATGCTTCAATCAATTATTTTAGTACCGGTTTATTTTAAGAAAACCTGACGGCTGATAGTTGAAAACGAAAAACAGCGTTACTATCAAAAGCAACGCTGTCTCTAATTAAAATTTTTTATAAATCTGTCAAACCCAGGCTAATTTCAATGGCTTGATCTACCCGCGCCATTATTTCTTCATCAAGGATGGCAACTTTTTCTTTCAATCTGCTTTTATCAATCGTGCGTATCTGTTCAGTAAGTATAACCGAATCCCTGTCCAAGCCACTGCGTTTAGCACGGACTTCAACATGAGTAGGTAATTTCGCTTTCGCTATTTGTGATGTAATAGCGGCAATAATTGTTGTTGGGCTGAATTGATTCCCAATATTGTTTTGCACTACAAGGACAGGTCTTGTCCCACCTTGTTCGGAGCCAATGACGGGGTTTAATTCTGCATAATAAATTTCCCCGCGCTTAATTATCATCTCCGCCACTCCACATTTTCTTCATCATAGTATAAGAATACCTCTTGTTCAATATTATACAATTCCCTGCTTATTGCTAAATTCAATTGAGCCATTTCCAGGTAACCGTTACGCATCTGCTCACGGATCCCATTCTTCCTACGCTCGTGAAGAATGCTGATAATAGCTTCTCGGATAAATTCACTACGGTTTCTGTTTTCAATAGTTACTATACCATCTACTTCTGCAAGCAAACTTTCAGGTAAACTGATTATTATCCGCTTACTCTCTGTCACATCAGCACCCCCAAGTCATTTAGCCAAAGCTATACTTTATTATAGACAAAACCGTTTAAAAGTGTCAATCAAGGCTGTGGCGCAGACAAGCAAAATACAGCTACAGACAAGTTCTTACTTCCATGTAAATAATGGAATAGTTTCAAAATATTTATTCAAACATTAAAATTTATTATATCATATTTATTATTTTTATTCACTATTATAGATATCAATTACTCTTAATCTTCAGTAACCTTTTCAGCATAGCCTGTTGGGATAATCTCTCAATCCGGTCATCAAGTAACTCCATTTGCCCTGCATACCCCCGCCGTTTCAAAGCCAGTTGCAGGAGCAAGTCAGCAAAATCCGGATTTTTCGGCAGAAGAGGTCCGTGCAAATACGTACCGAAAATGTTTTTATGCCTGACCCCTTCAGTCTTATCTTCCCCATTATTTCCATAGCCAACAAGAACCTTCCCCAAAGGTTCAAGACCGGAACCAAGATAAGTTTTTCCAGAATGATTTTCAAAACCAACCAGAGTACTTAATGGTGTTCTTGGCATGACCTCAAGCCGGCAATCCAGTTCCACAACAACATTACCAATCATTCTTTTAGAACCGGCTATCGTAAAAAGATCCAGTATGCCCAGACCCGGAATTTTCTTTCCCTCCGCAGTTTGATAATATTGGCCCAACAATTGATAACCTCCGCAGATTGTCAGGACAACCAAACCATCCTCTATTGCTGCCTGGAGATCAATTTTTCTCTGCATCAGGTCCTCAACAAGTAAATTTTGTTCCCGGTCCGATCCGCCCCCGAGAAAGAGAATATCCATATTTTGAAAATCAAGTTTATCTCCCAGGGAAGCACGCTGGACTGCAGTTTCTATTCCCCGCCACCGGCAACGTGCTGCTAAAGCAAGGATATTGCCACGATCACCATATAAATCCAGCAAGTCGGGATAAAGATGACAAATGTTCAGGTTCATTTCTCAGATGACACCACCTTGTTCCCTGGAAAGAGATGCTTTTGCCGCTGTAACCCGGGCTTGCAAAAGTTTGCGCAGGGGAAATAAATTAGTGTAAGTAGGCAAGACAAAAACAGCTTCCTCATTCTTCCTGTTATTCAGCAAAATCTCCACAGCTTTCTCCAGGGAGTGTTCTATAACTAACTTTTCCGTATTGAGGCCGGCGTATTTTAACCGCAAAGCCATTTCCTCCGCTCTCAGCCCGGAACAAACCACCTGGGAAACCTTGTTATCACTTTTTCCCAGATATTCAAAATCCACATCCCAAAGCCAAGAAATATCGCGTCCATCTGCCGCTAAATCATTTATAGCTATCAAGAGTCTGACGTTTTTACCGCCGCTAAGAATTGTCCGGATAACCTGATTGAAACCCGTAGGATTTTTAACCAGAGTTAAGGTTAAATCACCTTCAATTAAGTTGAAACGTTCCATTCTCCCGGCTTGAGGAATAAACTCCCTTAGACCTGCCTCAATATCTCCCGGTGAAATATTTAATTGCCTGGCAACTGTAATAGCCGCCAGTGAATTGTATAAATTATAATAACCCTGAAGTGCCGTAAGATAGCAATCTGTATTAATTATAAACTTCAGGCCATCGGCTTCTTGCCTGACCTGATTAACCAATACGTGAGGCTGAGGCCGTTTAAAACTGCAATTATCACAATGATAAAAACCCAATTGACCATAATGGAAAAATTCATAATTCAGTGCTTGTCCGCAAACAGGGCAGAATTTTGCCTCTCTGGTTTCCTGGCTCTCTGTTTGGCTCTCAGACGTACGGTCCACCCCATAGTATTGGACCCGGGAACGTTGAATACCAAAATAAGCAACCAAAGGATCATCGGCATTAAGGATCAGAAGTGTTTTCTCCGGCAAGGCATCTTTAACCAAGCGTATCGTTGTATCCAACTCACCGTACCGGTCCAATTGGTCACGGAAAAAATTAGTGACAACTGCGATATCCGGACTAATTTCCTTACAAAACTTAGGTACAGTCGCTTCATCAACTTCGAGAAGGGCCAATTTTACCCTGGCCTTTCCCAGCCAATTACAGCTTTGCAGGAGGGCCCCCGAAATTCCCGTAACGAGATTAGCCCCGGCTTGATTAAAGGCAAACTTCTTGCCTGCTGTTTTTAAGATATTGGCAAGCAAATTTGCTGTGGTTGTCTTACCGTTTGTACCTGTAACCATTATAATGCCTTCGGTAAATATCGGAGCAAGATGTTTAATAAAATCAGGATCCAGGCGATAAGCAATAAATCCCGGCAGGGTTGTACTGCTTTTGCCCAGTAGCTTCAGGACCTTCCCCGCTATTTTGCCTGCCCATAAAGCCGGCCAAAAATTCCATCTCCGCATCTGCCTGCTCCTTATCAAACAAGAATATTAATTCAATTTAAGCTTTTTCTTACTATATTTTAAACCATAAACATAGGTAATTAAACTAAATTAAAAATATAAGTAACCTTTCCCTGTCTTAAATGTAAATAATATATTATAAAATTGTTGCTGAATTGTAAAATTTAGTCTTGAGTTTTTCTTCGACAAAATATGTTAATAAGTAATGGTATAATTTGATC
>DATMXV010000046.1:0-2905 GCA_035561335.1 Desulfitobacteriaceae bacterium | reverse complement strand
GTCGGTGTCAAGGTTATATTAATAGTAATAGGTTATCCGCTGATAGTAGCTTTGACCTTCTTTATCTTCCCGTTAACGATAGGGGCGGCAGCTTGGTTGGCGCTTAAGAAAGTAAAGGAATTTAATGTATTAAAAGAAGGGGTAAGAAGGGTAAGGGATGGGGATCTCCGCCATAAAGCAGATATTCCGGGAAAAGGGGAATTTGCCAAACTTGCAGCCGGTCTGAACAGCATTACCGACGGCTTGCATAAAGCTGTGGAGAATGAGATAAAAAGTGAAAGGTTAAAGACGGAATTAATTACCAATGTCTCCCATGATATCAGGACTCCCTTAACCTCTATTATCACGTATGTAGATCTGTTGAAAAATGAAAAGGACCAGGTAAAGATAAGCGAATACCTGGAAATAATCGACCAGAAGTCCCAGCGCTTGAAGGTATTGACTGATGATTTATTTGAGGCGGCCAAAGCGTCCAGTGGCAATATGACAGTAAACTTTGAAAAGATTGATATTGTATCTTTAATAACCCAGGGCCTGGGTGAACTTGACGATAAAATACAGGAGAGCGGATTGGAATTTAAGATGGTGCATCCTGAAAATAAGGTTTATATTAAAGCTGACGGGAAATTATTATGGAGAGCGATCGAGAATTTGCTGGCGAATATTTTCAAATATGCCCTTGCCGGGTCACGGGTTTATATTGACATTATTGATTCGGGCCCTGAAGCAGCGCTAATAATAAAAAACATCTCAGCCTCCGAATTGAATATCTCTGCTGATGAGTTAATGGAGCGCTTTATAAGGGGAGATAAATCCAGAAGCAGTCAAGGCAGCGGGTTAGGACTGTCAATTGCGAAAAGCTTGATAGAAATTCAAAAAGGAAGTTTCAAAATTGCAATAGACGGGGATTTATTTAAGGCTGTAATCCAAATGAGCAAAGTGTGAATCCATCTTTCAGAAAGGCGCCTTTTCTCAAAAAGTTATCCGAATGAAACTATTCCTGTTTCTGCAGGGTGAGCAGGAGATTAATCAATTCATAGCGGTTTTTAACACCTATTTTGCGGTATATGCTGCAGATATAGTTTCTTACAGTATTGAAAGATAGGAACAGTTTCTTTCCTATTTCCCGGTTGCTTTGTCCTGCGACGATTAATTTGATTATCTCCGCTTCCCTGCCGGTAATATTGTAATGCTTGCTGAGATGTAAGATATTTACCGGGATCCTGTCCCCGCTTGCCGCAGGCAGGGCTGTTTCCGGATCGGCAAAGATATCGCTGAGCCTGACTTGATTCCTGGCCAGTTGGTAAAGAACCGTTACGTTCAATAAGAGAAAGACAGCAGGGGAAAAGGCAACCGGATATTTAAAATAATAAGCATAATTAATAATATTGAACAAAACGGACACGGGAATAATTAATGACAGTATTGCCAGGCCGTTTTTCACTACAGGCTTCAGCTGCATGTCAATCCTGGCAAAATTGGTTACAAGTTTGTATAGATTGTAACAAGCCCAAACAAATATGAAGATATTGGAGATAAAAAACCCGGTATGGCCGGCCATACCCCAGTCCGCAAGTCCTAAAGCATTCAACACCTGTAAACCCGTAAGTGTCAAGAAACAGAAGAATGCCATTGAAAAAAAGATGTTTTTCATATTCCTGGTAACAAGCCGCCCGGTAATACTGTGGATTAAGGAAGTGAAATAATATATCATGCTAATACCGGCAAGAAAAATTCCATACATTATGACGTTATGCAACCAGCCGGAATACGGTCCCTTAAATATTTGGTTGTACAGATTAAGCGTATCGAACAAAACAACCGCGGCAAAAAACAAATCAAATAAGACGGCATATTTCACCAGAATAACTTTCTTTTTCAAATAATAAAAACTGCCAAGGATTATTGTTCCGGCTCCCGAAGCAAATGTAAGAAAATACAGGATTAAGACCAGATGTCGCACCTTACCGCTCTCCTTTAAACATCAATGGGTCATGTATTAGAATTGTCCAAACATATTTTAGCACTCTTTTGGGATCCGGAATACAGTCTGAATTTGCATTAATATCAAGGAGAATCAAAACGAATGATCACAAATATTTTTGGGGTGATAGCAGGTGTTTTAGGTTCAATCAGACTTATTCCTCAGGTATATAAAAGCCTTCGTACTAAACATACAAGAGATTTATCTGCCGCTTTTCTGATAATCGTCTTTTTTCAGTCCCTGTTTTTGGTTTTTTATGGTATTGCTAAGCCGGATGTCTTTATTCTCTACGGAAATTTTGTTCCTCTGATATGTTCAATGATCTTGCTTTATCTGAAGTGGAAATATAGAAGATAAATAAATCCCGGACATAGCATTTATGATTATTGAAGAAAGATCAAGATTGGGAGGGGTAGTATAATGGTTTCAACCATCCTGGAAAAAATGATCCTTTATTTTAATGACGATATCAGAAGGATTAGCCATGCCTTAAAAGTTTATGGTTTTTCCAAAGCCATTGCCGGAAGTGAAGCTCTTTCCGAAGACCTGAACGTGATTGTGGAACTGGCAGCTGTCCTGCACGATATTGGGATCAAAGAAGCGGAAAGAAAATATCATTCATCTGCCGGAAAATATCAGGAACTGGAAGGTCCCCCGATCGCTGCGGAAATATTATCGACCGCAGGCGTTGAGCCGGCAATTAGGGAAAGGGTCTGTTATCTCATTGGCAATCATCATAGCTATGATAAAATTGAAGGGTTGGATTTTCAGATTCTGGTAGAAGCTGATTTCATAGTTAATATTGCCGAAGAGGGTTTAAGCAGTCAAGTTGCTGAAAACATCAGGGAAAAGTATTTTAAAACTGCAGCCGGAAGCAGGATTGTTGAGAACTTGTTTGGGCTGTAACAGGCAGATTTGCTT
>DATMXV010000045.1:0-2218 GCA_035561335.1 Desulfitobacteriaceae bacterium | reverse complement strand
CAACCATAATTATCTGGTTATATTCTCCATAGTAAAGAAAAAGTATTAATGAAGGGGAAGCATCTTATTAAGTATATTGTTGTCATTGTCAGCAGCAAGGTTTTCTATTATCAGTGAGACCAAGCAAATAGTCAATACTTGTACCGTAGAATTTTGCAAGCTTAATCAGCGAAACACTGGGAATATCTAAGGTTCCGCTTTCGTACCTGGAATAGGTTGTCTGGTTAACATTTAGTAAATCGGCGAGTGTTTGTTGATTGAGGTCACGGTCTTCTCTTAAATCTCTGAGTCGTTGATACATAATAAGCATCACCTGAATACTATTGTAATTTATGTATTAAACGTATATTGATTTATATTCGTTTCGCATAAGATAGTATTTGCTGAATTGCATTTATCCAAAATAGGAAACTCATCGGTTCCTGTTCCAAATTGCGAAAAAGTCAAAAACACATATTAGTGTTATATCACTAACAATTTTTTTTTCTTCCGTATGCTTAAATTAAAGATATAACACGTGAGAGGTGTATGCGCATGCCGGATTATAAGGAAATGTATTTTTAACTTGCCGCCAAAGTTGCAAATGCTGTTGATATCCTTATTGAAGCGCAGCGGCAAGGAGAATCCGATTATACCGAAGAAGAAACCCCGGTTGTTTCTCTCAAAAAATCTGGACCGGAAAAGAAGGATAGTGATCAAGCGTGATGGTCATTTAAACAGCCATAAAGAATATTTTGAGCGTCCTTGCGGCCGCCATAACGATCATTTAGGAAAGAAAAAAGACCTAACGTCTTCACGGCATTAAGTCCTTAAAAAATTCTTCGTAGTCAACATTTAGAATTCTCTTTAATAATATCAGATCGCTGATATAAATGTTCCTGATGCCTTGCTCGATATGCGCATAATTTGCTCTTGACATGGCCCGGCCTAATAATTGCAGTTTGGTAACCATATCAGTTTGAGAATAGTTACGGCTTATTCTTAAGCGTTGTATATTACCACCAATGTGAACATCCTGAAGCAATTTTTGCATCGTATGAACCCCCGCCTTTGATACTATTGAGTATCCTTTTTTTCTTGATTTTATCAGGAAGAAAAAGTAAAATAGATACCAGATAGTATCAAAGAAAACAATTTGTAAAGGGGAGACAGAAGATGCAAGAAGGCAAAATGGTGTCTCTGAATGAAAAGCTGGAAAACGAAAAACAAAAACTGCACAGGCTTGCAAATGAAGCCCTGAAAAAGGGTATTCCGCTTACGCAGGATGAGAAGTTTATGGCACAAAATCATAAGGTTGACGAATTGGTTGTTAAAATACAAATAAAGAAAAGTATCAAAAACCCGCAGGAACAATAAAAAGAGGGAACCAAGCGATAGGATTCCTCATGGATCGCTGCTGAAATTAGAAGAAGCAGAAACCCGGGCAAAATATTAGCCGGGTTTCTGCTTTTACAATTAAAAAGCGACAGGGGCATGCTCCGCCTGTCTCAGCTTTTCTTTCATTGGTGCTGAATAGCTCCCTGGAAGGCTGTATTTTGCCTTAAGTGCATTCACACAAGAAATAGGTAATGATGGAGAAATATGAAAACCAGTACTATCTCTAAGAAACTTAAATGTTAAACTGTAAGTGACTAAAAAGGCGGGGGTTCCATTGCACGGAGCCCCCCCGCCTTTGATTTTCCGCCTTATCCTGAACTTCATTAACCACTGCAACCTTTACCGGTTTTCCAGGCTAGCGCTATATCCAATATAGACTCAATATCTTCCTTCTGCGCTGGTTTGGACAGTATCCGCAAAGGGGATGCAGCCATAAAAGCAGCCTGTTCATCTGTCGCTGTTACAAAAACAATATGACATGCAGGATTGTCGCGTCGAACGCATAAAGCAGTTTCCAGGCCTGTCAAACCTTGCATATAGTTGTCGAGAAAGAAAAGATCAAAAAAATTCTTATCTTCCTTGAATTTCTCTAAAAGGCCTTCTCCGCTGCCAAATTGATATAGATTAAAATGAACTCCCTTTTCGATTTCATATTCATGAATCAGCATCATCAAATGTTCGCGCAGGATAGGTCTGTCGTCGCATATTCCAATGTTTAGCAATATAGTTCTCCTTCCTGAAATCACCTTATTTATCTATTGGACGGCCTATCCCCAAAAGGCAATGTAATCGTTTGAGATGCAATATAACAACAATATTATATCTTTAAATAACGTATTAT
>DATMXV010000044.1:0-10841 GCA_035561335.1 Desulfitobacteriaceae bacterium | reverse complement strand
AACAGCAGAATATTAAGTCACTGCTGTTAATCTATTTTATCTCTTTTTTATTTCGGAAATTATGATTCTGCTGCAGAAACTCACCATAACTGTAGGCTCGGCACTATTGCACGTTCGCAAACACTACATTTGCTATTCACTAAGGTAAATCAATATCGCCAGTTCATATGCACTGCATTTGCTGTTCGCTTGTCTCTAAGGCTACACGCTAAAACCCAATAGTATTTTTGCATGTGCGCCGCTGTTTATGCCGTCACGCCACTTTGCCGTCCATGGCAGTGGCTAATCAGAACATCCATGTTCAAGTCATGGCAACAGCGGCATCAGTCCATCCGTGGACAAGTCCCGTTAGCGTGCTTAACGCTTTAGAGCCTGCGCTCACGACGCAAATTCCGCTAAACATTTCACTGTGCGATATCGATTTACTTACCGGTGACGGAGGGTGGGTAACGAAGAATCTGAATGCGATTATACTGGTGGAGAATTCCGCTTAATGCTCTCTCTACAATAGTTGCTTAATACTTTTTGCAGTAAAAGCAAAATTTGAATATGCGGAAAATCTTAAGTATCCTTCAAATAGATCCCGGATCTTAAACTCCGCAGGAGGTAAGTATGGAGTTATTTGTCTGTCATAATTCCCATGACCTGTTATACCGTAAGCCCTTTGGCGCGGTGGAATGCGGCCGGAAAATTACTTTCCGGCTGAAAATATCTTGTGAATTTCCCATTGAAGCCTGCTGTCTTCGTTTTTGGGAAACCGGGCGGGAAAAAATCCTTTCCCTGAATCCTGCTCCCGGAGAGTCAATTGTTCCCCCCGGGCCCTGCTTTTATGAAGCAGAGTACGAAACGCCTGCCGCAGCGGGACTGGTTTGGTATTATTTCATAATCCGAACCTGTTCCCAAACTTTCTATTATGGCAATAATAGTGAAATGCTGGGTGGGGAGGGGCAACTGGGACAGGACGAGCATCCCCCGGCCTACCAGATCACAGTTTACAGTCCGCTTGAAGTTCCGGGCTGGTACAAACAAGGAGTGATGTACCAGATATTTGTGGACCGCTTCAATAAAGGACAGCAAAATACCCCTAACCCCCATCCCCGCCGGAATTCGCTTCTGCATCTGAATTGGAACGACACCCCTGTTTATATCAAAGATGAAAAAGGAAAAGTTACTTACTGGGACTTTTTTGGCGGTAATCTGGCCGGGGTGATGGAAAGCCTTCCCTACCTTAAGGAGTTGGGAGTCAGTATAATATATTTTAATCCGATTTTTGAATCCCCAAGCAACCATAAATACGATACTGCAGATTATCTGAGGATTGATCCGGCCTTTGGTGATGAGGAAACTTTCACAGTTTTAGTCCAAAAAGCCAAATCCCTGGGTATTTCTATTATTTTGGACGGTGTTTTCAGCCACACAGGCAGTGATAGCATTTATTTTAACAAATACGGTAATTATCCCGGTCTGGGCGCCTACCAGTCTCCGGATTCCCCCTATTATGAGTGGTATAAGTTTAAGCAAACCTGTGATATTTACGAATGCTGGTGGAACGTCGAGACCTTGCCGGAAGTAGAAGAAATGAACCCCTCTTACAGGCAGTTTATTTACGGCCCGGAAAATAGTGTTATCCGCAAGTGGATGGCTAAAGGGATAGCCGGCTGGCGTTTGGATGTGGCTGATGAATTGCCTGACGAGTTCATTCAGGAACTGCGGCAGGCAGTCAAAAAAAATAACCCGGAAGCTGTCCTGATCGGAGAAGTCTGGGAAGATGCCTCCCACAAGGAAAGTTATGGCCGGCTAAGACAATACTTCTGGGGAAATGAACTGGATGCCGCCATGAACTATCCCTGGCGGGAGATGTTTTTGCATTTCCTTCTCGGCCAGGGGGATTCCGCTTTGCTTCACTCGCGCATCCTAAGCTTATATGAAAATTACCCCCGGGAAAATTTTTACGCGGCGATGAACCTGATCGGCAGTCACGATCAGCCGAGAATTCTGACTCTTCTGGGAGAAGCTCCCCCGGAAGAGGATTTAGCGGAAAGTGAAAGGCAAAGTTACCGGCTCCCATCTCCGGCCCGGATTTTAGCTGGGCGAAGGCTTAAATTATTGAGCCTCGTGCAAATGACTTTTCCCGGAGTCCCCTGTATTTATTATGGGGACGAGGCAGGGTTGGAAGGCTACAGTGATCCCTATAACAGGGGGACCTATCCCTGGTGCCACGAAGACAAGGAGATTCTGGAGTGGTATAAAAGAATGGTCCGCCTGCGCAGGGAATATGAAGTCCTGCAGTCCGGTGATTTCCAATCCTTTTACGGTCCTGCAGATATCTACGGTTATCAGCGCAGGGGAAAAGACGAAGAGATAACAGTTATCATAAACCGGAATATAAATCAGGTCAGGGAAATTACCTTGGAGGGTGAAACCCGGCCGTTTCCTTTTATGATTGATTTGCAAAACGGGGAAGTAATTTCCCGCGGGGATCCAACAAAAGATGCGTCTGAAGATGCATCTGATAATGAGAAGAACCTGACCCTGAAGCTGGAACCTTTATCCGCCAAAGCTATTTGGAGCAAGAAAAGCAGCCCCGCCTGCAAGGTAAATACCCTTACCCGTTCTTGCGGGGTCCTGATGCCGGTCAGTTCTCTGCCTTCACCCTGGAGTACCGGGGATTTCGGAAAAGAGGCCTATGATTTTATCGACTTTCTGGCGGACTGCCGGCAAACGCTCTGGCAGGTTCTGCCTTTGAACCCGCCCGGTTTAGGGGGTTCCCCATACCAAAGTGATTCTGCTTTTGCCGGTAATCCGCTGCTGATTAGCCTTGAACGTTTGCGGCAGGAAGGGCTTTTCGGAGCAGGGCAATTTCCGGATAAACATAAATTCCGGGAGGGCAAAAGTTCCCGGGAGCCAGTAGATAAATATGAATTACTGCGGGAATTGTTCCCGGCCTTTCAGGCCGGAATGCATGATCAGGAAACAGGTTTCCCTCTTCCTGAAAATGCTGGAACAAACTATCTTTCCCGGCAAAACTACCTCGCCTTTCAAAAAGAAAATGCTGCCTGGCTGGATGATTATGCTCTTTTCAGGGCTCTGAAAACTTATTTCGGGGATATTCCCTGGTATAACTGGGAGCAGGGGATTGCTGCCCGGACAGAGGAGAGTATTGCCGAATATTCAATTTTGCTGGCCCGGGAAATCGAATTCAACCGGTTTTTACAATATACCTTCTTTTACCAGTGGCAGGCTGTCCGGCAGTATGCCCGGACCAAAGGTATCAGCCTGATCGGGGATATTCCGCTTTTTGTAGCTGCCGACAGCTGTGATGTCTGGGTAAACCGCAGTTTCTTTATTCTAGGAAAGGATGGAAAACCGGCTAAAGTTGCCGGCGTTCCACCGGACTACTTCAGCGAGACAGGTCAGCTCTGGGGTAATCCTTTGTATGACTGGGAAACCCTGGCCTCGGCTGACTATTCCTGGTGGAAAGACAGAATCAGGCAGACACTCAGGCTTTATGATTTTATCCGGATTGATCACTTCCGGGGACTGGAAGCCTTTTGGGAAATTGAGGCCGGGGCAGAGGCGGCAGCCGAAGGACGCTGGATGAAAGGACCCGGAAAAAGGTTTTTCGAAAGCCTGCAAGCTGAATTCGGGGAACTGCCCTTCATTGCGGAGGACTTGGGTTTCATCACTCCTGAAGTCAATACCCTGAAAAAAATATTCGGGTTCCCCGGCATGAAAATCCTTCAGTTTACACCTCTCAAGATGTGTTTGGCTGAGCAGGATAATAATTTTGTCTATTATTCCGGGACACATGATAACGATACTTTACTGGGCTGGATTAAGACTCAAAATTTCTTTCAGCTAAAGGAAAATATGTCTGAAGATGAAGAGAATAAGGAACTGGCGTTTATCTGCCGTAAATTGATGGAAGATTTATTTATGAGTCCGGCCGCCTGGGTAATTCTGCCTATGCAGGATATCTTAAACCTTGATACAGAAGCACGCCTGAATGTACCGGGAACCATCGGAGGTAATTGGGAATGGCGGATGACTGAATCGCTGTTAACTGAAGAAGTAAAGACATGGCTGCAGACACTGGCAATAAAGGCGGGAAGAGCCCCTGAAGAAAAGACATAACATCCCAAGATCATCTGAGGCTGGTAAATTTCTCATCTGAATTATTGAATATTATTTCATTAATTAAAGAAGGAGCAATAGCTATGAACGTTATTTTAGCAACATTAGGTGATATGTTCAAGGTGTCCAAAACTCAGATAAACGAAATTGCCCGGGCTTTTGCAGAGGAAATAACCTTGTGTTCCGGCTCTCCCTCTAAAGGGTCCCTGAAAATGCTCAGGAGTTATTTTACAAAACCACTTGGCGGAGAAGCCGGAGATATCATTGCCCTGGATTTTGGCGGAACAAATATCAGGATCCTGATCGTAAACCTGGGCAAGGGAAACTACGAAATCAGGCGGCAAAAAGTTTTTAATTTGGCCCGGCTTCAAGCCGGCATAAACAACGGTGAAGATTTATTCAGCTTTTTAGCTGCCGAAATAGAAAAAATGATCAATAAAGATCAGAACTATCTTCTCGGACACTGCTTTTCCTTCCCTTCCCAACAAATCTCCCGGAAGTCCGCAATATTGCTCGATTGGAGCAAAGAGATAAACTTTACCTCCCTGGAAGGAAAAGATATTAATGCAATTCTGGCTCAAGCCTTGATTGTCAAAGGTTTAACCAACATTGAAGTAACAGCCCTTGTTAATGATACGGTCGGAATTTTACTGGCAAGCGCCTATTCAAATCCGGCTGCCGATATTGGTTCCATTTGCGGTACCGGTCATAACAGTTGTTATGTTGAAACACATGCCGGCAGTAGTTATCAGGAGATAATCAATATTGAAGCCGGAGGCTTTGACCATAAGACGCTCAGAGAAAATATTTTTGATGTTGAACTTGATATCCGGAGTGAAAAGCCTGGATCCAACCGGTTGGAAAAGATGGTAGCCGGTCGTTACCTCGGGGAAATTTTACGTCTGGTCCTTTTGTACCTCGTAAAGAATAAGATTATTTTTGCCGGATTAGAAATACCCCGGATACTAAAAAATCCTTATAGTATCAACACCGCTGATCTGGCAGAATTGCTGGAGGAAGACAGGGACAAGCTAAATGGATTACTGAAAGGCAAATGGGATTTAGCTGGTTATACTGCAAATGACCTCCTAATAATTAAATATATAGCCCGCTGCATTGCCCACAGATCTGCTGATTTGATTGCCGGAACGTTTGCCGGGATTATCAGGTATATGAATCCTGCTCTTAATACCCCGCATACTATCGCAACAGACGGTTCGCTCTACGAGAAATTACCGGGCTTTTCCGGACGGATTGAAAGAAGGGTCAACGAAACCTTCGAAACCTTCGCCGGAAAGCAGGCACCGATAGAATTAAGCTTAATTAAAGACGGCTCAGGTATCGGCGCCGCGATTGCCGCCGTTATGGGCAAAGTCTGAATAGCCTGCTTAATCCTGAATTGCAATTTACCGGGAGGAGTTTATTGTACTTTGAACAATCCCTTCATTAGTACAGCAACTCCTCTTTTGGCTTAATAGGCAATAGATGATAAGATATCATTGGATTAGCCCTTTCAGAGAAAATATCAGGAGATTTTTGCTATGCTTAACAAAGAACTACTAAGCTGTGCCCTGGATATCGGGGAGCAAATGCTCGTAAGCGGTGCTGAAGTTAACCGGGTTGAGGATTCTATCAGCCGTATCTGCAAAGCATATGATGCCAAGCGGGTAGATGTCTTTACCATTACTTCAAGCATCGTTGTAACTCTGCAAATGAACAATGGAAATACGCTTACTCAGACCAGGAGGATATCCAAATATTATATTGATATTGATAAACTGGACAAACTTAATAATCTTTCCCGCTATATATGCGCTCACAAACCTGATGCGGCCTATATAGGCGCTGAAATGGAAAAAATCAACGATAGACGCCCTTACAGCCCGCTTATTCAGTATCTGGTATACGCTGTAATTGCCGGCTCGTTCACTATTTTCTTTGGCGGCGATTTGAGTGATGCTGCAGTATCGGCAGTTATCGGCCTGCTTTTAAAGTTTGCGATCACATTTATCCAAAAAGTAGACAAAAATAAAGTATTTGTGAACATCCTTTGCTCGTTTGTGGTAGGTGTGCTGGGAGTATTGTTAGTCAGGTCCGGGGTAGGGCATAATCTCGATGCCATAATAGTTGGAAATATTATGCTGCTGATTCCGGGGCTGGCTCTGACAAACTCTATCAGGGACATTATCAGCGAAGAAATCATAGCGGGACTGCTCCGCCTCTGTGAAGCCATCCTTGTTGCTATATCCATCTCAGTTGGCTTTGCTTTGGCCTCAGTTTTTTTTGGAGGTTTGTTAATATGAATTATGCCTATCAGATCATAACAGCTTTTTGGGGATCACTGGGTTTTGCCATTTTCTTTAACATAAGAGGAAGAAAAATATGGTATGCAGCTACAGGCGGTATGCTATCCTGGGCAGTATACCTTCTGGGCGGTCTTTGGCTGAACAACGAAATAACCCAATACTTTATATCCGCCATTATAGTTACTATTTACTCCGAGATCTGCGCCCGTATTGAAAAAACGCCGGTCACAACTTTTTTGACACCGGCTATTATTCCCCTGGTTCCCGGAAAATTCTTATACTATACAATGAGTTTTGCCGTAAACGGCAGGTTTGGGGAATTTGCCGATAACGGATCATTTACAGTAGCAATTGCTGTTGCCATCGCAGCCGGTATTATGGCGGCATCTTCACTGTTTAAAGTGTTGTTTGTTCTTCGAAAGATCTTGCCTTAAAACAATAAATCCAGGTTTAGTCCCGGATGCCTTTGTGCTTACAGCGAATTTACCGGGAATTTTGAGTATTAGAATTCTCAAATATTCCATACTAAATTCAAAGACAACTTTTTAGCACAAGGGGGTTAAGACTTGACAATAAAAACCAAAACGATGGACGGCAATCAGGCTGCGGCTACCGCATCTTATACCTTAACAGAAGTGGCGGCAATTTTCCCGATAACACCTTCCAGTCCGATGGCTGAAGAAATCGATGAATGGTCGGCACACGGAATGAAAAATATTTTCGGTCAGCCGGTTAAAGTAGCCGAGATGCAATCTGAAGCGGGAGCAGCCGGGGCCGTGCACGGTTCACTTCAGGCCGGTACTTTAACCACCACATATACAGCTTCCCAGGGATTACTGTTAATGATCCCTAATATGTACAAAATCGCCAGTGAATTATTGCCGGGAGTCTTTCATGTTTCAGCCCGGGCTTTGTCTACCCATGCTTTGTCGATTTTCGGAGATCATCAGGATGTGATGGCCTGCCGTCAAACAGGATTTGCCTTATTAGCCTCCGCCAGCGTCCAGGAAGCGCTTGACCTGGGTTATATCGCCCATTTAAGCTCTATTAAGTCATGGGTGCCCTTCCTCCACTTTTTTGACGGCTTCCGCACTTCCCATGAAGTCCAAAAGATTGAGTTAGTAGCGGAAAAAGATATCGCTCAACTTGTTGATTATGAGAAAATCGAAGATTTCCGCAAGCGGGCGCTCAACCCGGAACACCCGGTAGTAAGGGGTACAGCCCAAAACCCTGATATCTATTTCCAGGGGCGTGAAGTAACCAATTCTTTTTACACAGCAGTTCCGGATATTGTCGAAAATTACATGCGGGAGATTAAAAGAATTACCGGGCGGGAGTATCATCCCATGAATTACTACGGCGCCAATGATGCCGAATTTGTAATCATAGCCATGGGTTCAGTCTGCGAGACTATTGAGGAGACAGTTGATTACTTACTGGCCCGGAACGAAAAAGTCGGTGTCGTTAAAGTACATCTGTACCGCCCTTTCTCTGCCAAATATCTCTTTGCTGTTCTCCCGGACAGTGTTCGGAAAATTGCCGTACTTGACCGGACAAAAGAACCGGGAGCACCGGGCGAGCCTTTATACCTGGATATCGTTCATCAGTTCCGTAACCGGGAAGGCAAGCCCCTGATTATCGGCGGCCGGTATGGTTTAGGCTCGAAGGACACCAGACCTTCTCATATCATGGCTGTTTTTCAAAACCTGAAACAGACCAATCCCAAGGACAATTTCACCATTGGCATTACTGACGATCTCACCCATACTTCTCTGCCGGAAGCAGAGAAAGTAGAGACCACCCCGGAAGGTACTATCAGCTGCAAATTCTGGGGCCTGGGTTCGGACGGTACGGTTGGCGCCAATAAAACAGCCATTAAAATTATCGGGGACAATACGAATCTTTATGCCCAGGGTTATTTTGCTTATGACAGCAAAAAATCAGGCGGCACTACCATTTCCCACCTGCGTTTTGGCCGGAAACCAATCAAATCAACTTATCTGGTTAACAGGGCTGATTACATCGCCTGCCATAACCGTTCTTTCCTCTATCACTATGATTTATTGAAAGGACTTAAAGATAACGGGACCTTTGTTTTAAATTGTCCCTGGCGGGAAAACGAATTGGCAGATAAGCTGCCTGCCTATCTCAAAAGGTATCTGGCTAAACATAATATAAACTTTTATATCATTGATGCGGTAGGGATTGCTTCGAAAATTGGGTTGGGCGGACGTATTAATATGGTCATGCAGACAGCCTTCTTTAAGCTTGCCAATGTCGTTCCTTTTCAGGATGCCGTCAAGTACCTCAAAGACTCGATCGCCAAAACCTATGGAAACAAAGGTCAGAGTATTGTAGAAATGAATCAGTCTGCCGTGGATAAAAGCATTGAAGCCTTGCAAAAGGTAACTGTTCCTGCTTCCTGGTCAGAGGCTGCAGATGAATATCCGGGGCCAAGCAAAGATGAACCTGATTTTGTTAAAGAAATTCAAAGACCGATGGCCAGACAGGAAGGAGACGATCTGCCGGTCAGTACTTTTGTCGGGATGGAAGACGGTACTCACCCGCTGGGTACCACAGCCTATGAAAAACGGGGAATTGCCGTCATGTTGCCGGAATGGCAGATTGATACCTGCATTCAATGCAACCAGTGCTCGTATATTTGCCCGCACGCTACAGTCAGGCCATTTCTCCTGACCAAAGAAGAGAAAGATAAAGCCCCCGATACTTTCAAGACCAAGGATGCTGTCGGCAAAGAAATCAAGGATTTACAATTTCGTATTCAGATAGCGCCTCTGGATTGCACCGGATGTGGCAACTGTGCCGATATCTGCCCTGCGCCCGGTAAGGCCTTAATCATGAAACCCGCTGATCACGAAATTGAAATGGAAGCGGAAAACTGGGAGTTTGCCCGCACTGTAACCCCTAAAGACGAATTAATCAATCCCAACACCCTGAAAGGCAGCCAATTCGTGCAGCCCTTGCTGGAGTTTAGCGGAGCCTGCCCCGGATGTGGGGAAACTCCCTATATTAAACTGTTAACCCAATTGTTTGGCGACCGCATGATGATCGCCAATGCTACCGGTTGTTCTTCCATCTACGGAGCAAGTTCTCCTTCAATTGCTTATACTGTCAATGCCGAAGGCAAAGGACCGGCCTGGGCCAATTCTCTCTTTGAAGACTCTGCCGAGTTTGGTTACGGAATGCATTTAGGTGTCAGACAAATCAGAGGAAAACTGGCTGCTTTGCTGAAAGAAGCTTTAGCCTTTCCCCTTAAAGAGGAACTTAAAAATGCTTTTCAGGAATGGCTGGACGGGATGAACAACGGCAAGGCATCCAAGGATGCGGCTAAAAAAATTATGACCGCTTGGCAGAACGAGAATTTAACGGTTGGAAGTTCACCGGCAGCTAAGATCCTCCAGGATATTTGGGCCCGGAAAGATTTCTTGATTAAGAAATCACAATGGGTTTTCGGCGGGGACGGTTGGGCTTATGATATCGGGTACGGCGGTCTTGATCACGTCCTGGCCAGTGGTGATGATATTAATGTTTTGGTGTTGGATACGGAAGTTTACTCCAATACAGGCGGTCAATCCTCTAAATCGACTCCCACAGCTGCTGTGGCTAAATTTGCGGCAGCCGGGAAAAGGACCCGCAAGAAAGACCTGGGAATGATGGCTATGAGTTATGGCTATGTCTACGTTGCTCAAATTGCGCTGGGAGCGAACATGAATCAAACGATTAAGGCGATGGTGGAAGCGGAAAATTATCCCGGCCCGTCCCTGATTATTGCCTACTCTCCCTGTATCAATCACGGGATCAAAAGCGGTATGGGTATGAGTATTATGGAAGAGAAAAAAGCGGTGGAAGCCGGCTACTGGCATCTTTACCGTTATAACCCTCTGCTTAAGAAAGAGGGAAAAAACCCCTTTATCCTGGAATCAAAAGAACCACTTGGCAGCTTCCGGGATTACCTGGCGGGCGAAGTGCGTTATTCCAGTTTAATGAACATTTTCCCGGATATTGCTGAGGAAATGTTTATAACTGCTGAACAAAATGCCAGAGAAAGATATGAAACCTACAAACGCCTGGCAGGTCAGCAATAACCAAAAAAGAGCGATTACCGCTCTTTTTTTCGTAAGTTTTTTCGATAAAGGTTATCGTTTTCCAGCTGGATGATTTTCAATCATTGTTTACTTTTCATTTGAATCTACCCATTTTTTGGCACTGTCAACTTCAATTTCGCTGGGTTTGGCAACCTTGGACAGAGGTTTTGTTTCAACAATATGACCTCTCCAGGCTGCTGTTTCATGTCTTTCGATCGGAACTTCGATAAACTGTTCTTTAGTTTTGTTTTCAGCCATTGAACATAACCTCCTCATCCTCTGCATTGGTTAATAA
>DATMXV010000043.1:0-13344 GCA_035561335.1 Desulfitobacteriaceae bacterium | reverse complement strand
CCAGATGGTTTTTATTAGTGAATTTATTTAAAATAAATATTTTATACTATTCCAATATGTCTAGTATGCAATAACTATAGCAACTTTTTGCTCCCGGCGAAATGGCTCAAAAGAGCTATTAATACCAATTAGAAAATAAGCGGATACTGATCACCGAATCAAAAACATTCCACCTTTCATAAACCGGAAGGTGGAATGTTTACTAATTGACAATCTTCATAACTATTAGTTAATTTCCGCGATGGAAGATACCTTAAGAACCTCTCCCTCGACGACTCCCTTGACAGTTATTTTAATGTTTTCCGTTTTGGTTGTTTTGTTAAGAATATTCTCTTTGGCTAATTTATGACCGGTCTCATCAAATTTAAGAAATTTAAAGGTATTATCCGCTTGTTTCACCAATACCCCATAGCCGCTTTCTTCCATCTGAGACATTAACAAGCATTCTTTGGTTTTCTTTTCGGGCTCCTTATTGTCACTGGACATCTTATCCATGAGCCATCCTTCAAAAACCTGTTCATTATTTGCGCTTTTAGTATTTGAAGTCGGAGCTGCCGTAGAATCAACTTTAGCCGCGGAAGAGTCATCTTGTTTTGCAGCATCACTTTTATCTTTCATTGCCGCCATATTATGATTATCATCGGCCGGAGAATTTTCTTTCACACTGGAATGTGAACTGCAGCCGGCAGTTATTAATACCAATACAACAAAAATAGCGCTGATGAAAAATATCCTATTTAACATAAACAACCTCTCCTTTTCTGGGATTTGCAATTAAGCCATGCTGCACCGCATAAGCTGCTAATTGGGTACGGTTATTTAAAAGAAGTTTTTCCAAGACATTTTTTATATGATTCTTTACCGTATTTTCTGTGATAAACAGTGTTTGAGCTATTTGCCGGTTAATTAACCCTTGACCCACACAGATAAGGATTTCCCGTTCGCGGCGGGTTAAAATATCCGGTGTCATGGCGTCAGCCACGATCCCTGTTTTAAATTGCTTAAATACTTTTTCGGCTGTTTCCCGGGAAAATTCAGGATCATCGGTAATCAAGGAATGCAAATAACTGAGCCAATGATCCGGTTCCATATTTTTCAGCAAGTAACCCTGAGCCCCAAATTGGAGGGCGGTAAATAAGTCTGCTATATCATCCGATACCGTAAGAATTACGATGCGAATCCGGGGATAATGCTGTTTGATTTGCCGGGTGGCCTCCATCCCGTTCCAAACAGGCATGTTAATATCCATCAATACCAGATCAGGACCCAATTCCCCGCATAATTCAAAAGCTTCTTCGCCGTTTACCGCTTCCCCAACCAGTACGAAAGAAGGGTCCTCTTCCAGAAGGCTTCGAATACCGGCCCGGGCATAGGGATGATCATCAGCAATAAGTACCCGGTGTTGCTTCACCCTAAATCACTTCCTTTACCAAACCCTTCTCTGTCTCAGTCTCAAGCCTCTGCAACCCCGGCCGGGACACTAAACCCGGCTGAGACTTTAGGAGTTTTCTTTGCAGGATTATAATTTCCAGGCCGCCCTTTGCCCTGTTGCGGATATCGAAGGAAGCTCCTAATTGTTCGGCACGTTCCTGCATCATTGCTAATCCGTATTTTTTCGTTTGATCCATATTGCCGATTATCCCTTGGCCATTATCAGCTATCCATAAACGCCAACCCTCCGGAAGCGCTGTTAAGCTAAAATTGGCTTGCGTAGCCCCGGCATGTTTTCGGATATTGGCAAATGATTCCTGGACAATTCCAAAAAGCTGGACTTCTTCAGCGGGCGAGAAAAAATTCCGGGGAATATCAAGATTAAGGCTCATTGCTATTCCGCTGAGAAGACTCCATTCATTAAGCCATTTACTTATCCTTTGCCTGAAGGAGCTATCCTCCCCGGGTAAGGAACGCAAGTTAAAAATCGCCTGGCGAACATGATGATCAATATCGCAAACCGCAGATTGGGCTTCTTCGATCTTACCCTGTTTTAATTTTACATTGAGAAAAAAGAGGGTTTGAGCGATATTATCATGCAATTCCCGCGCCAAACGTTCGCGTTCTTCATAGACCGCCCGTCTCGCCTGCTCCTCAGCTAAACGTTGATTCATCCGTTTAATAGTGTGAAACATCCAATTCGCAAAAATATACGTAAGAACAAACGTTAAAAACGTAATCAAATAATTTCCGGTATCCATTGAGATGTACCCTAAGAGGAGATGGTGACGCAAGAATTCAAAACCGCCAATAATCAAGGGGGCCAGAAGAATTGTCAACCATTTCAAAGTCCGGTATGTCAAGGCAGATTCATCCTCCTAACGAAATATATATTATTCCTATTGTTTTAGTATAGTATAAGTATAGCGTTTTTTGTATCTGCTTGAAATAGCCCAAAAGGGCTACATACTGAACACGGAAAGTGGTAAAGCACATAATTCTTGTCCTTAAACACTCTTTACCGTTGTTTGAAGGGTATGCTTCTTTAATAAAAAATTAATTATGGTGAAGATGATTAAAATCCCCGATACTGCTCCATTCATAAAAAACCCCATACCCGGACCTAACTTTTCTGCGATACTTCCGGCAAATAAGTTACCGATTGGCGTTGTGCCTACGAAAGCAAAGGAATAAACGCTCATTACCCTGCCCTTAAATTGTTCACTGGAATTAAGCTGAATTGTCGTGTTTGCAGAAATGGCAAAAAAAATATTAACGAAGCCGATTATAACAAACATAACAACTGCTAACGGCAGGGCATGAATGAAATTAAGGATAACAAGCAAAAGTGATACTAATAAGGCACTCCCGAAAAGGAACCGGAGACTGGGGTTCCCTTTGGCTCTGACCGCGACAAGAAGTGCCCCGATAAGTGAACCCGCACCAACAGCAGATGAAATAAAACTGAATCCATATACACCTTGACCAAGGGTTTCCGTTGCGTAAACCGGTAAAAGTAAATTAAAATTCATCACGAAAGTACCAACCGCCAGCAAGGATAGCACTGTACTCGACAGGACAATAGAATGTCTGATATAATTCAATCCTTCAAGCATTTCACTGAATACTTTCCTTCTGACCTGCTTAATTCCTGAAGACTCTACTTTAATAAGGTATAAACCAATGATTACCGGGATAAAGGTTATTCCATTGAAGAGAAACAAAAGTCCTGTTCCAAACTGGGCAATTAACACGGCTGACAAGGCGGGGGCAATCATCCTGGCGATATTGAATACAGCCGAGTTAAGTCCGAGAGCACTACTCAGGTCTTTTCTGTCTACCAAATAGGATATTAAGGATTGTCGGGTGGGTATATCCAAAGTGTTTATCAAGCCTTGTAAGGCAGCCAAAACAAGAACCTCCCAGTAAACGATGTGCCCTGAGCAAATCAAGACTCCTAAAGCAAATGCTTGAATCATCAGGAAAGTCTGGGTAAACAGGATCATGTTTTTCTTAGGATATCTGTCTATAAAAACTCCGGCGACAAGTGATAAACACAGCATTGGTCCAAATTGAGCTACCCCAAGCAAACCTAACAAAAACGCAGATTTTGTCAGCGTGTAAACCAGCCATTGTTGAGCAGTGGTTTGCATCCAGGTACCGATTAAAGAAATACACTGGCCAAACCAAAATAATCTAAAATTCCTGTATGCTAAGGCAGGAAATGCTGTTTTCACTTGAATAATCACCGGCGTACACTCATCTCCAATTGCTTCTTTCTATAGTAATTGCGATCAGCTTTAAAACGTTTGAGACTTAAAGAATTAAGCAATACGGAGATAGAACTGAGTGCCATAGCCGCGGCAGCCAGGACAGGATTTAAATGGCCTGTGGCGGCAACCGGAATCCCAACAGCGTTATAAATAAAAGCCCAGAAAAGGTTCTGTTTGATTTTTCTCATGGTCCGCATCGATAATTTGATGGCTGTGGGGATGGTCATCAAATCATCTTTTAAGAGTACAATCCCCCCTGCTTCCAAAGCTACATCAGTCCCTGTACCCATGGCAAATCCAAGATTGGCAGTTGCCAGAGCCGGAGCGTCATTAATACCGTCTCCCACCATCGCCACTATCCTGCCCTTTTGTTTGAGCTTTTCGATTTCCTGTGCCTTGTCTGCAGGTAATACTTCTGCCAGGACATCCTTAATGTTTACTCTGGCGGCTACTGAATTGGCGGTTTTTTGATTATCGCCGGTGAGCATATAAACCTGAATACCCATTTTTTCAAGAGTTGTCACAGCTTCTTTAGTATTAGCCTTTATTTTATCAGCGATAGCTATTACGGCTCTCAAGATACCGTCTATTGCCACCAGGACGGCAGTTTTTCCTTCATTCTGAAGTGAGTCTAAAATATTTTCGGCATTTTTAGATTGGATACCGTTTTCTGCCAGCAGTTTTTCTGTACCTATGAGTACTTCCTGGTCCTCAATCAAGACCTTAACACCTTTTCCCGGAAGGGCTTCAAATTTCTCCGTAAGGACAGGTTCTAAGCTTATTAATCCTTTGCCTTTTTCATATATAGCAGTACCCAGAGGATGTTCCGATTTCTTTTCGGCAATAGCAGCCAGTCTCAGGATTTTTTCTTCATCGTAAAGCCGGTCTTTTTGCGGCAATAAAATGATATCGGTTACTTCCGGCTTTCCTGTGGTTATTGTTCCGGTTTTGTCCAGAACAACTGTGTTGATTTTACAAGCCAACTCAAGTTCATCACCATTTTTAATCAGAATACCGTTTTGGGCCCCTTTGCCCATGCCAACCATAATTGCCGTAGGTGTTGCCAGCCCCAGGGCACAGGGACAGGAAACAACGAGGACTGCCACGGCATATATTATAGGTCTATCGATCAAGTACAATATATGATGATAGACTACAAAGAACCAGATCAGAAAAGTCAGGGCGGAAATTGCTAAAACTATAGGTATAAAATAACTGCACACTTTATCGGCAATTTTTTGGATAGGGGGTTTACTCCCCTGGGCTTGCTCTACCAGATTAATGATGTGCGCCAGAGCAGTGTCATTGCCAACCTTTGTCGCCACAAATTTAAACGCGCCATATTTGTTTAAAGATGCCCCGGTAACAGGATCATTTACCTGTTTCTTAACCGGTAAGCTTTCCCCGGTTAACATAGATTCATCGACTGTTGAATGACCTTCTATGATTACTCCATCAACAGGGATTTTGTCACCCGGCTTGACAACAATAACCTCGCCGACCTGAACATCTTCAATGGGAATATCAATTTCCAGGCCCTCTCTTTCCACCCTGGCGGTTTTTGGTTTTAGTTCGACAAGTGTTTGAATTGCTTTTGATGTCCGGCCTTTGGCAACTGACTCCAGATATTTTCCTAACAAGACAAGTGTGATAATAACTGAAGATGCTTCAAAATAGATGTTTTTCATGCCATAGAGCAGAGATATGTTTTCAAAAAGGGCTATATAGATACTATAAAAATAGGCGGAAGTCGTTCCTAAGACTACCAGTAAATCCATAGTAACTTTTTTTGCGCGCAAGGCATAATAGGTATTCCGATAGAATCTCGCCCCGATAATAAACTGCACAGGAGTTGCACAGGCGAGTTGTAAACGCCAGTCATGCAGAACTAAAGTTTTGGTTCTTAATATAGAAATATAGAAAGAAAATGTGCTTGTTGATGCAGGGGCAATAATATCGTGACAAAAACCAACAGCTCCCAAGATCATGGCCAAAATTAAAGGTGAACTGAAGAGAGCCGAGATAAGCAACTGGATCCTCAATTTTTTCCTTTCAATTTCGCCTTTGTCCAGACTATTCGGACTACTCTGCGTTTCATTTTCTTCTACAGAAAAACCAAGCCGTTCAATTTTAGTTTTAATTTCCGACAATTGAACGATAGTGCTATCATATTCGAGCAGGGCTTTCTCAATGGTATAACTGACATTTACCTTATTTATCCCATCAAGTTTTTCCAGACTTGATTCAATAATCATTGAACATAAAGTACATGTCATTCCATATATTTTTATCGAAGTACTTTCAATCATTGCCTCACATCCTTTGCTTGAACAGAGCTAATTCGCTCTTTATAACTTATAAATCAGTCTTCTCTGAAAAGTAACACCCTCCGGGAGATCCAAGTGTACGTTCACCGTCAACTTTCATTTTCTACTTCTACTGGTACTAAGGAAGCACAGGAGTCTAACTGCATACTTGCTAATTTTCTTATGTTTTCTTTAAAGATAAAAGGCCAAGAATTTTCCCTTAGGAATAATCTTAGCCTTCAGTTCTCTGATCAACTAAGTTTATAAAGAAATTTTAGTCATAGACAGGTAATCTGCGTCTTTAATGCTATTGAAAGCCGTATCGCAATTCTCTAAAACCAAGTTTTCCTATATGAATTATATCATAAAACAGAAATGAGTGCCTTGTCAATATACTTTCTGTAATTAAAAACCGGCTCAAAATAATTTTTCCCCTCTGTAACGAAACACTCGTTTTCGGGATATATAAGTAGAACCGATTGAAAGGAGGCGAGGTAGTGGGTGACCGCATTGAAGAAATATACAAAGAACACGCCCGAAGCGTGTACAAGTTCTTGCTCTCCCTGTCTCACGATGCGGATACGGCGGAAGAACTGACTCAGGAAACTTTCTATCGCGCCGTCTATTCTATCGACAAATATGATGGTAGCTGTAAAATATCGGTTTGGCTCTGTCAGATTGCCAAGCACGTCTGGTATCAAGAATTGCGGAAGCGAAACCGACACGCCACGCAGGAACTGACTGAAGATATACCCGACTCGTCAACGCCCGAACAATCGGCTCTGCTGACCAGTGATAAGTTATCCTTGTATAAGGCAATCCACGCCTTGAGCGAGCCGATGAGGGAAGTTGCCCTTATGAGGCTTTCCGGCGATTTCTCCTTTTCGGAAATCGGGGAAGTCCTCGGTAAAAGCGAAAACTGGGCGCGGACAACTTTTTATAGGGCAAAGCAAAAAATAATGGAGGTGTTGTCATGCTGAAATGCTATATCGTCAAAGACTTATTACCGGGTTATGTCGACGGACTGCTCAGTGAAGAAACGACAGCGGAGGTCGAACAGCATTTGAAGGAATGTGACGACTGCCGCTCGGACTATGAAAAGATGAAATCCCCTTTCAAGACACCACTGCCGCCAACAACGGATAAAGAGGTGGACTTTTTGAAGAAAGTTAGGCGTAAGGCGTGGTGCATTGCTGTCTGCCTTTTTGTCATCGGTATATTGATTGGCATTGCCGGCATTTACATTGGGGAAACCGATGACGCACCCGGCGCTGCGCTAATTGGTATCCTACTGATGATAGGCTTGGTGGTGCTTGGCGTGAGAGCCGCTTGGCGCAGACGCTGACGGCAAAGGAATTAATGGAGACGATTTATGCACAAATTCATAAAGATATCTTACCACAATAATTCCTGAATCCAGAAAAACACCCGGAGACTTAAACATTATCAGCAATGTTCTTAGTACCCGGGCGAATGAGGAAGGTATGTCAGTTAGTATATATTTATTATACTTTTTGCCAGTTTCCTGTCTATGGCCCAAAATGACTATTTAGAGATAATAACTTAAAGTTTCTTCCTTAGCGAAATGAAGCATCTCCAGAATCCGGGACCTTATCCTAAAGAGCTCCGGATCATTTCTTCTTCTTGGCCTGTTTATTCCAATATCTATGATTTCCGCTATTTTACCCGGCCTGGGAGTCATTATTATAATTCTGTCACTCATGTAGATGGCTTCGTCTATATCATGAGTAACTAAAACCATTGTAGTATTTCTCTCCTGCCATATCCGTAATAATTCATCCTGCATCTGCATACGGGTAAAGGCATCAAGGGCCCCCAATGGTTCATCCAGAAGCATAAGTTTGGGATGATTAACAAGCGCTCTGGCCAAAGCAACTCTTTGCGCCATTCCCCCGGAAAGCTGGTGGGGAAAGGAATTTTCAAAGCCCTCCAGACCCACTAATTTTATATAATCCTGAACTTCATGTTTTTTTTCACGATAGATTTTGCGTGCTACCAGCCCTGAAGCAACATTGGCTTTAACCCTAAGCCAGGGAAAAAGAGTAGGGTCCTGAAATACCAAACCACGTTCATAATTCGGACCTGAAATAGGATCTCCGTCAAGAAACAACTCTCCGCTTGTCGGCGCATCAAGTCCGGCAATCAGTCTTAGTAAGGTTGATTTCCCACAGCCGCTGGGACCTACCAGAGAAACAAATTCCCCCTTTTTTATTTCCAGGTTGACATTTTGGAGGGCTACAACTTCATTATTACCAGGGTCATTAAACACCCGTCTGACATCTTTTACTTCAATAGTCCCGCCAAAAAAAGTATCATTAATCTTAACCTTTTCATTATTATTTACCATTTTATCAACCCCTTTTGCCAGCTTAAAACCCTGTCTTTAAACTTAAACAGCAAGGTAAGCAGAGATGAGAAAATAAAAGCAATCACAATAAGAGCTGCGTAAACTTTGCTATATTCCGCCCAACCCTGGGCCCAATTGATATACCAGCCAAGTCCTGCTTTGACACCAAGCATTTCGCCAACTATCAAAGTCAGAAAAGAATTACACATGCCCATAAAAAGACCAATAAAGATGCTAGGAAAAGCTGCCGGAATAGCCACTCTGAAAATAAGAAATTTTTCATCAGCTCCCAGAGTTCTGGCCACATCAAAAAAAGAATTTTGGACACCTGCGATTCCGGAGCTTGTCATGACGGTAACCGGGAACCAAACCGATAAGACAATCAGAAATATGCTTGCCCAGAACGATGTGGGAAATGCTACCATAGCAATAGGGATCCAGGCTGTGGCCGGAATCGGTCCAATAACTTTTAATACCGGCATTACCCAATAATAGATAGTCTTATTCCATCCCATGGCAATTCCTGTAATCAGACCAATGGTTACTCCAATAATATAAGCTACAGCTAATAAACGAAGAGAATATACTGTACTTGTCAAAATAAGGCCCCAATCTATAACAAAAACCCCTAATACTTTATCCGGGCCGGGAAAATATGGTAAGGGTAATAAATTAAATTTCAAGGTCACCAGATCCCATATTTCAACAAGTATTGTTATCGCTAAAAGAAGGGGTGCACTATGGTTTAACTTATTGATAATATTTTTAAATTTAAAAGATAGCAAGAGGAGAATTGCATATACCACCCAAGCCACAACCAGTACTGTATCAAACGACCGGTTAATACCGGATAACTGCTTATTCGGCAAAAAAAGATGTAAACAGAAATCCAATATAATAGTGATTAAAGGTAAGAATGCCAGAAATCTTAATTTTGGTGTAACCAAATCATTCCGGGATTTATCTATTTCTGCTTGAATTTGTCCCTTTTCTGAGAATAATTCAACTTGATTTTGAGCCATCAAGCCCACCTGCACTTTCTGTCTATTTTTCCGGCCCTTTATGATACAAGGATTAAAATTTTCATTACACGCCTGTAAGATAGTTCAGAACAAAAAAAGAAGAGGGCAAACTAATCCCTTATAAAAAAAGAAATTAATTCAGCCTCCAGTTTTCTGGTCAACTAAATTCTTAGTAATCATAGTTATTTTGTTTTGTTTAATATTAATGCCCAATGATAAGTTTGTCAATATATCAATTACGAAAAATTAAATCATGGATATTAAAACTTGATAACCTTAGTTTCGTCAGTAAACGATGCAATGGTAGCCGTTGCCTTTGTCAGATAAAAAACTTGTGTATTATCGTCATCGGCCGCGTACCTTGATTTTAACTGGGGATATGCATCCAGCATGTGCTGTTTAGGTTCAATCCTGTCATCCTCTAAGGCAACAGCTTCGATACGGATCCATCTGCTGTCTGACATTGCACAGATTTCTATTTTGGGATTAGCTTTAATCTGCTTCGAAACCTTCTTAACTTTTCCGGTTTGAATATAAAGCTTATTTTCAAATAGTTCCACTGTACCAAACGGTCTAACTCTTGGCTGATCACCGTCTGCAGTTGCGATAAAATAAGCACCGGACTTTTTTAAGAAATTATAAACCTCTTCCATGAACAATTCCTCCGTTTCATTTTTAAATTTACTTTCGCTTCTTTTTATCATTTTTCAATAGATTCATCTCATTTACTATTGTTTCCATTTGAGCAAAAAGTACTGGAGCAAATTAAAGAGATAGGTTATAGCTGTTACAACAATACCGATTACAAACACGCCGGCAAGTGCGCTTGTGTAGTTACCGAAATTAGCGTAGTTGTTAACATAATAGCCCATACCACTGCGTGCTCCGATCATTTCAGCGGAGAGGAGTAAGATGAAGGAAACGCTCAGGCCCTGATTACATCCAATAAATATCTGCGGCAGGGAGGCCGGGAGGATGATGCGGAACAGCATCGTTAATCTGCCCACACCAAGCGCTTTTGCCGAATCAACGATCCTTTTTTCCACATTCAGCACACCGCTCATGGTACTGGCAAGAGCAGGCCAAAAAGTAGCGACCACGATCACGAATACCGAAGCGGCACGGAAAGTTGGCAACAGCACAATCGCATAGGGGATATACACAATCGGCGAGATGGAACTGAGGAATTTTGCTATATACCCGGTCGCGGCGCCCACGCGGGCGTGCCAGCCCAAAAACAGTCCCAGCGGTATGGCGATAACGACTCCAATTAGATATCCTTGAAAGATCAAGGCCAGCGAATCACGGACATTGACCAGCATAATATCCAAATCAACGACGAATTGCCTGAATACCGCACCAGGCGGCGGGAATATCGCGCCCTTGGCGTTGTCAAACAGGTTAAATTTTGAAGTGATCAATACCCAAAAAATTAAAAAAATATAAATAACACCAAGAATATCAGTAAAAACCTGTCGGTTTTTTTTGATGATAAAAGACGACGCTAGAAAAATCACCTCCAGAATCAAGGCGAGGATCACCGTATATTCCGGATGGTCGGCGATTCTGGTGGCACTGTTGGGAAGAAACTGAATCAGAAGCAGGACTATAAACAAACCGTTCGGAACAATAAGCAGTCGTTTTGCAATATATTTCACAGAACTACCTCATCCCCTCCGATTTTGTCCGCGACATCACGATAGAAAAGTGACACAAGCTCGTTGCGCAGCCTGAAATAGGCTTTTGCACCAACCATCTCGGAGTGATTGCGCGGACGAGAGAATGGAACGGTTATTTCCCGGAACACCTGGCCCGGACTGTTGGACAACATTACGATCTTATCGGATAAAAATATGGCTTCATCAATATCGTGTGTCACAAATACTACGGTTTTCTTAGTCTTAGCTGTTTTACCTTCGCCCTCCCATAACGAAAGGAGCAGTTCCTGCATAATGGTACGGTTTTTAGCGTCAATGGCTCCGAAAGGTTCATCCATCAGCAAAATATCGGTATCCATAGCGAGGGCGCGCGCTATGGCGGCACGCTGCTGCATTCCCCCGGAGAGTTGAGAGGGATATTTATCTGAGAAATTCGGCAGGTTGACTTTTTCCAAAAATCTTTCAGCGATTTCGAGACGCTGCCTGCGGCTAAGGTTCTTCCTGGATTGCTTCACTCCGAAAGCGACGTTGGAACGCACGGTCATCCACGGGAAAAGTGAATAATGCTGAAATACCACACCGCGGTCGGCTCCCGTGCCGGTAATGGGGCGTCCGTCAATCGCTGCGGTACCGGAAGTGGGAAATCTAAGACCCAGCAAAATGCTCAACAGGGTGCTTTTTCCGCACCCGCTGGAACCAATGATCGATACAAATTCGCCTTCCTCAACGCTGAAAGAAACATCCTTCAGCGCCAAAAAAGTTTTATTGTTATCAAGATATTCAACGCACAGGTCTTTAACTTCAATCTTACTCATACGAATCACTCCCGACTAATCGGAAACCCGTATAAGTTTCGGGCTCCCGATTAGTATAAATAATTCAGATCAATCAATTAGTTGGCTGTCTTGTAATATTCAAGCAGCTTGCCGTAAACCTTATCGTTCGGATTTTGGGCAACCAATTGGTCGAGGGCTGTTTTATAGGTCGTAGTGTTATATAGCTTATTAATATCATAATCTTTTCCCTGAGTATAACCAAATTTAACAACGCTGTCTTTTAACGCTAAAGTAGACTCCTTATCAGGGTCCGGATTTGACAAGGCGTGACCCCCGTATACTTCGTATTGGATGTCTTTTTTATCAATGGTGATGTATTTTGCGACATCGTCTACCGTTTTGGATTGATTTTCCTGCGAGAATTTGTATGCCTTGATAAGGGCGCGCTCAAAAGCGGTGTAGGTATTTGGCTTGGTGGCAAGCGCGGTGGTCAGCGCGGCCTGACGGCAGCAGGGCTGATCTTTGAAGACTTCCAATTCGTTGCAATAATAAACGACGGTGTGCCCGGCATTTTTAGCAATAGAAGCATAGGGCGAATATACCGAAGCAGCGTCAATTTCATTACCGGCAAGCGCGTTGAAAGCGTCCTTCTGGCTTGCGAAATAGACGATGTTCACTTTATCGGGACCTGTGCCGATTTCAATATTGGCATTTTTCAAAAGTACCAGAAGCTCCAGATCCTGCACGCTGTTTTTCACGCTTGCAACGTTACGGCCCTTAAGTACGCTAATATCGCCCTCTTTAAAATTCGCTGGGATATATTTGCTTTTTATGACATAGCCGTGCCCATTAGTCATGGCGCCGCCAAATATCGTTAAGTCATGGGCATTGGCCTGGTTTGTGATAAGCGGCACGGAACCGATGAAGGCTGCGTCAAGTTTGCCGGATTCCAATCCGGACACCAATTCGCCGGCGCTTGCAAACTGAGTAAGGGTGACAGTCAGACCTTCCTCTTTGAAGAAACCTTCTTCAGCCGCAACAAAGCCCAGCAGATGGGCGGTTGAGTTAAGGTGCCCCAGCGCAAATGTGGTCTGTTCAAGCTTTCCCGCGTCAGCGGTTTGGGGCGCGGTACTGCTTTGCGAGCAGGCCGAAAGGGAGAAAATCGTTGTCAGAACCAGTAAAATAAGTAAAGCTTTTCTTTTCATATTATAAACATACTCCTTTTAATAAAATTTTTACGGAATTCTATAAGAGGGTCTCGCAGACATTGGGGCATTCAGCACAACAGGCTTTTTCACAGAGCATAGAGATTGAAATATTCCAGCTTGGCGATGAGCTTTGCCTGTAAGCGTTTTCGGCGGCGTAATCCGTAAGCAGGAACAGGAGAATGCCGCCAATTATAAAAAAAACAAAAGACTAAATAAGCTTCTCGACGTCTCTAAGAAGCAATTCCTTTAGCCTTCAGTTTACTGATCAGCCAATATAAACAATAAGTTACATAGTTTATCTA